>NZ_JANGBE010000020.1:0-63747 GCF_024462255.1 Flavonifractor sp. DFI.6.63
CCCCCCCCCCCCCCCCCCCCCCCCCCCCCCCCCCCCTCTCCAGTCTTTAGCTGAATGCGCTCATGGTTGTAAAAGTGGATATAGCGGTCAATCCTCTCGTTGGCTTCAGAGAAAGTCGCCGGTTTGCGGCGGCAAATGCACTCCGTTTTAAGAATGGAGAAGAGATTTTCCGCCATGGCATTATCATATGGGTTGCCTTTCCTTAGCCTGGCAGGCAGAGCAAAAAGCGTGGATACAGAGTTCCTTCCTCATGTTGTTATCCATGGCAAGACCTATGATCTCACCGTTATAACAGTCCAGAACGGCTGCGACGTAAAGCTTTCCGTCTGCACACGGGACTTGCGTGATATCTGTCAGCCACTTTTGATTTGGCGCCTGAGCTGAGAAATCGCGCTGAATGAGATTTCCTGCCTTTTGTGCCGCTGCATCCGCTCTGGTCAGGCTGTTTGCCCTGTGTGGAGCTGATTTCAACAGCCCTCCGCGTTTCATGGCGCGGCGAACTCCACTGCGGCTGACACGGATTCCTCGCTGCTCCAGAGCAAGCTGTATCCGCCTGACTCCGTAGTTTCGGTTACCTGGTGTCTCCGCATAGATCTCTCTAATTTTGACCAGAAGAAGCTGCCAAGGTTTTGTTCCCGTGATCCGACGTACGCTGCGGTAGTAACCGGATTCGCTCACATGCAGAACTCGACACATGGAGTGAACCGTATGTTCATTGTGCCGCAGCGTGATGTACTCATACAGCAGTTCAGGCTTCACTTCTTCCGGTCTTTTGCGAAAAAACCAAGGGCGTCCTTGAGAATTTCATTTGCTTTACGGAGTTCCGCATTTTCACGCATAAGTCTCCGCTCATTCTCAGACAGCGGCGCATCTCGCCGTATCCCGCTGCCCACAAAGGCATGATCTCCGAACGTCTTCCGTTTCTGACGCCACTCCGCCAGAGAATAATATGGGATCCCCAGTTGTGATGCTGCCTGCTTCACGCCGACTTCATCGGACAGCTTGACTGCTTCCTCTTTGAATTCCTTATCATATTTGCGCATCGTAAACACCTTCCTGTATTTCTTATTCTATCACTTTTGGGTGTTTACTCTCTGCACTTCTATGATATCCCTCCAGAGATTCCTGCACGGTTGCACCCCTACGTCCATCACTTCAATCATGGGCGACCGATGCCGCCCAGCACATAAGAACCCAGTTCAGTACAGGACTGAACTGGGCCTTAAAATCATGTTGTTTTTAGTTGTTGCCTATTTTTATTTGATACTGGCGGCTGTGACTTATGTCCAAACGTTCTCCCTTTAGATGCTGTCCGAAATCGAGTTATATCGAGCACGATCAACCACCTTCGCGGGAGTTAGACATTACTCTATAGGGACAAGACCGGATCACCCATAGAATAGGTGCCAGATTCGGTCCTGCAAGTGACTATACTCTTATTTCAGCATAGCCCCAGCGATGACGGAACGCTGAATCTGGTTGGTTCCCTCATATATTTGGAAGATTTTTGCGTCGCGCATCAGCTTTTCCACCGGGTACTCCCGGCTATAGCCGTACCCACCGAATATCTGCACCGCGTCCGTAGTGACCTTCATAGCACAGTCACCGGCGTAGGCCTTGGCGGCAGAGGCGGCTATCTGGAAATTTTCCCCTGCATCACACAGACGGGCGGCATACAGCATCAGCTGCCGGGCGCTTTCCTCGGCAATCTTCATATCTGCCAGCATGAACTGGATGCCCTGGTTGGCCGCGATAGGTTTACCAAAAGTAACCCGGGTCTTAGCGTAATCGGCAGCCAGCTCAATGGCGTGGCGCATGATGCCCACCGCGCCGGCGGCACAGTTGACCCGGCCTCGCTCCAGCACCTTCATGGCTGTGATAAAGCCGCGGCCCTCCTGACCCAGCAGGTTCTTGGACGGAATCCGTACATCCTCAAAGATCACGTCCGTGGTGTTGGACAAGCGTATGCCGAATTTGTCCTCTTCCTTGCCGCTCTTCACACCCCTGGATCGCTCCACGATGAAGGCAGACAGTCCCTTGACGCCCTTGCTTTTATCGGTCACAGCAATGACAACGAAGATGTCGGCAATGCCGCCGTTGGTGATAAAGCACTTGGTACCGTTCAAAATGTAGTCGTCACCGTCCCGTACAGCCGTGGTGCGCACGGCGGCGGCGTCGGAACCAGCCTGGGGCTCTGTGAGGCAGAAGGCTCCCAGGTGCCCTTGGGCAATGAAGTCGCCGAAGTACTGCTTCTGCTCTTCGCTTCCCGCGTTCATCACTGCCTTGACCGCTAGATCTGATGCTCCGAAGGTAGTGCTGAAGCCCGCCTCATAGGAGGAAAGTTCCTCCTGCACGATGCAGTAGTCTTCATAGCTCAGTCCAATGCCGCCGTACGCCTCGGGGAGTTCCAGCAGATGCAGGCCTATCTCGAAGCCCTTGCGAACCGCTTCCATGGGCACCTCGCCTTTGCGATCGTACTCCGCCATAATGGGTACAACTTCTTTTTTCATGAAGTCGGCCACCATGCTCTTCAGGCTCAGTTGATTTTCTGTGTACAAACTCATAAATAACCTCCCGCGCCCTCAGGCGCTCCGTTTGATGGTAGTTTGGCGTTCCGTCAGCCCTCAGGGCAGCCGCTCAAACACGCCTGCGGCACCCATACCGCCGCCGATACACATGCTAACCATACCGTAGCGTCCGTCACGGCGCTGCAGCTCCCGTATCACTTTAACCGTCAGCAGGGAGCCGGTGCACCCCAGTGGGTGGCCCATAGCGATGGCGCCGCCGTTAACGTTGACCTTCTTCTGATCCAATCCCAGGGTGTTAATGCAGGCGAGAGACTGGGCGGCGAATGCCTCGTTAAGTTCAATGATATCCATATCCTCCTGGCGGAGCCCGGCGATCTTCAGCGCTTTAGGGATGGCTGCAATGGGGCCGATCCCCATCAGCACAGAGGGCACCCCCGCTACGGCGAAGCTGATAAATTTCGCAATGGGCCTTACCCCCAGCTCCGCAGCTTTCTCTCCAGACATGAGTATAACAAAAGCCGCACCGTCGCTGGTCTGAGAGGAGTTGCCGGGAGTCACGGTTCCGCCCAGCTTAAACACGGTGTGCAGTTTGCCCAAACTCTCCATCGTGGTCTGAGGACGGATACCCTCGTCCTCCGCCACGGTTCGCAGCCCCATACGGGTGTGCCCTGTCTCGTCTACATAAGTGGTGACCGCCTCTACAGGAATAATTTCCTGGGCAAATTTCCCTTCCGTCCGGGCGGCGTTGGCCCGTCGGTGGGACTCCATGGAAAATTCATCCTGCATCCGGCGGGTCACACCGTACTGTTCCGCTACATTTTCGGCAGTGATGCCCATAGCAGTGTAAGCGTCCGGCTGAGACTGGATCAGATCCGGATTGGGGGCGACGATGTTGCCGCCCATGGGAATAGTGCTCATCAGCTCGATGCCGCCGGCAATTATCACCTCGGCCTGTCCCGCCATGATGGCATTGGCAGCGGTGGCAATGGTTTGCAGACCGGAAGAGCAAAATCGGTTTACGGTCTGGCCAGGGATATCCACCCCGGGGATAGCCTTGGATATCACGATCTTCGCCAGGTTCATGCCCTGCTCCGCTTCTGGGAAAGCGCAGCCCACGATCACGTCATCAATATGCCGGGCATCCAACTGCGGGACCTGCTTCAGTACGCCGGAGAGCACCTGTGCGCCTATATCCTCGGGGCGGGAGAGGCGGAACACGCCCTTGGGGGCCTTGCCGATGGCTGAGCGGCCCAGGGCCACGATTACTGCATCTTTCATTTCACGTACCCCCTTAATTCCTGAGCGGTTTGCCGGTGGTCAGGATGGCCCGGACCCGCTCCAGCGCCTGCTTGGTCACGATCAACTTAGCATTGCCCTCGGCTTCCAGATCCAGCAACTCTCTCTCGCTTACCAGAGTACCCTTGGGAACGTCACCGCCGGTAACCACCCTCGCCAGAGCAGAGAGCACCTCCACATCGTAATCGCTGATCATGTTGCCCTTGCGCATGGTAGAAATCATATAATCCAATGCGGCCCTTCCGCTGATGCCGGTAACCTTGACGGGCTTGGGGGCCGTCTGGCGGAAGCCGTCCACGCTCATGCGCAAAGCCTCCTTCTTAGCCTCTTCTACCAGCTGATCGCGGTTCATCACGATGCGGTCGGAGTCCCGCAGGAAACACATATGTCGTGCGTCAAAGGCGTTTTTGGACACTGTGGCGGTGGCAATGGTCTTCCACACCTTCTGAACCACGGGATTCAGGTCTGGGAAACCGAAAGGCTCCACCTTCTCCATGCAACGGTAGAGATATTCCTTTACACCGCCGCCGCCAGGGATGATACCTACCCCGACTTCTACCAGCCCCATATAGCTCTCGGCATGGGCCACTACCCGGGAGCAGTGGAGGGCAAACTCCAGGCCGCCGCCCAATACCTTGCCCGCCACCGCGGCAATCACGGGCTTTTGAGCGTATTTGAGCCGCAGGCTCACCTTGTGGAACCTTCTGGGGGACTCCTCCAGTGCCTGATAGTTGCCCGCCTCGGCGTTCTTGAGAAATTGGGTCAGGTCCGCTCCCGTGAGGAAGTTCGTTCCCGCATTGGCCAGCACCAAGGCACGATACGCCGGGGTCTGTTCCACCAGGTCCAGCGCGTCCAGCAGATGCTCCATAAAAGACTCGTTGATGGCATTTCCCTTGGTCCTTATCTCCAGGCAGAGCACCCCGTCGTCTAGGTCCAGCAGGGCGGAGTCGCCGTACTCCTTCACTGTGGGGTACTGAGCGGAGAGCCGCCGGTCCAGCGGGTCGATATTGTAGAAGGATGTCTCTCCCCGTCCGAGGCGTTCCTCAATCCACCGGGGGATGGCAGCGCCCTCGTCCCGCATCCGCTGTACCGAGCGCTCCACACCGATGACATCCCAGGTCTCGAAGGGACCCAGCTCCCAGTTGTAGCCCCACTTCATAGCTTTGTCGATGTCCTGATAGTTCCATGCGATTTCCTCGGCCTTTTCCGCGCTATAGAGCAGAAAGCCTTTGGTACTCTCCCAAGTGAACCGTCCTGCGTCGCTGTCATCCCAGAGAAGCTTGTTCAGCCGTTCCCGAGTATTCCGGCCCTTGAGGGCCTCCTCCACAATGGGGATCTTCACACCCTTCTTGGGCACATACTCCTTCCGTTCCGGATCCCACACCAGCTTGACCTTTTTCCCGCTTGGGTCGGATGCCTTCATGTAGAAGCCGCCCTTGGTCTTGTTTCCCAGTTGACGGTTTTGGTACATCTCATGGATAAATTGGGGAAGCTCAAAGGCACTCGCTTCCTCGGTATTGCCGGCCTCCAGCAGCTTTTCCCGGACGTTCCCCGCCACATGATAGAGGATGTCCAAACCCACCATATCTGTGGTGCCAAAGCTGGCGCTACGGGGACGCCCTACCACCGGGCCAGTCAGATAGTCCACGGTCTCGACGTCATAGCCGTACTTGAGCATGAGCTGGAAGGTCTGTACGCTCTTATATACGCCGATGCGGTTGCCGATGAAGTTGGGTGTGTCCTTGGCCACCACCACGCCCTTGCCCAGCACCCGCTCGCCAAACTCCTTCATAAAAGCCATGCGGTCCGGGCAGGTCTCCTGGCCGGGGATCAGTTCCAGTAGGTGCATATACCGGGGTGGATTAAAGAAATGGGTACCCAGGAACTGCTTGCGCATCTCCCGGGGCAGTCCCTGAGCGATGCCGGTGATAGAGACACCCGAGGTATTGCTGCTGATGAACGCGCCAGGCTTGAGATAGGTACGTATCTTCTCCAGCAGGTCTTGCTTGGCCTTCAGATCCTCGATGATGACCTCCACCACCCAATCACAGTCCCTCAGAAGTTCCAAGTCGTCCTCCAAGTTGCCCACCGTAATCAGAGTTGCGTGCTCCGGGTCATAGATGGTGCCCCGCTTGGGGTCGCATACCCGTTCCTTGCCGCCTTGGGCAAAGCGGTCGCGGAATGTGCGGCTTTTGGTATCCACTCCCTTGATCACGTCCTCCTCAGTCAGCTTTGGGGGAACGATGTCTAAAAGGATGACGGGAATACCGGCGTCTGCGACCAAGGCCGCGATACCCGCACCCATGGTGCCGGCTCCGATTACGGCCGCCTTTTGGATGCTGAAGGACGTTGTTTTATTGATGCAGTCCATCCTGTTCACTCCTTTGCAAGTTTAAACGACTCCTTAGAGATACGATTCCGATGTAAGGCAGAACCGGTGTGCTGAGGTTGAAAGGGACTCCTGGCACAGAAAATATGCAAACGGCATGCCAATTTTCAGACGGCCAGCCATTTTCCGTATACTGTGCTCTGCCGGCAGATCCGCTTCCGCCCCTGTCCAAAACTTATGAAAAAATTGGATAAACCTGTTATGCCTTGTATACGGGAAGTTGGCGTGTTACAATAACTATACTTGGCGCAAAACAAACACAAAGAGGGGGGAGATAGGCGCTTTATGAGACCTCGGATACTGATTGCGGATGACGAACCAACAATTCGCAAGCTGTTGAAATTAGAATTTGAACGTGCCGCCTTTCTGGTAGATCTGGCGAACGACGGAAATATGGCCCTCACCCTACTGCAGAATGTACGGTATGATGCTGCCGTGCTGGATATCAGCATGCCGGTCTGTGATGGCCTGCAGGTGCTTCGGGCCATCCGTCAGCAGGGCCAGCCCATGATTGTCGTTATGATGACTGCCTACGGCTCCATCGACGGGGCGGTGACCGCCATGAAGATGCAGGCTGACGACTATATCACCAAGCCCTTTGATCCTCCCGATCTGGTGGAAAAGGTGGAGCAAATCCGAAGGGTCCGCCAACGAATGGCTCAGCTGGGGTGTCCCCACGCTGTCCAGACGCCCACGCTGATTGGGAAAAGCGCCGCCATAGTGCAGATCCGTACCACTGTGGAGAAGATACGCAACCGCAACACCACCGTACTTATCACGGGAGAGAGCGGCACTGGCAAGGGTGTGGTGGCCAAATACCTCCATCTGACCTCGGACCGCCGCAGTCTGCCCTTCACCCACATCGACTGCGCCTCTCTCCCCCATAATTTGATTGAGAGCGAGCTGTTCGGCTACGAAAAAGGGGCGTTTACCGGCGCAACCGCCCAGAAGAAGGGCAAATTAGAGCTTGCGGGGCAGGGCACCCTCTTTCTGGATGAGATCGGCACTCTCTCGCCCGAGCTCCAGGCCAAGCTGCTGGTGGCACTTCAGGAGCGGCGCTTTACCCGCTTGGGCGGTACCCAGGATATCCCCATTGAGGCCCGAATCGTGGCCGCCACCAATGAAAATCTAGAGCAGTCGGTGGCCGACGGCACCTTCCGGGCGGACCTCTACTACCGCCTGAGCATCGTGTGTATCGAGTGTCCGCCCCTGCGCAACCACCGGGAGGACATCCCCGAGTTGGCGCGCACCTTCATCCGCTCCCACATGGAAAAAACGGGGGTCGCCCTTGAGAGGGTGGACGACGATATCTTCGATGTGCTGATGGCCTATGACTGGCCGGGTAATGTGCGGGAGCTGGAAAACACGCTGGAGAGCGCCGTGGTTCTGTCCGACGGGCGCCACCTCCACGCCTCGGACCTGCCGAAAAAGATTACCTCCTGCGCCGGGGGACATAGCGCCTGCGCCTCCCCCCTCTCTCTGGAAAATCAGGAGATTATGGCCATTCTGGCCGCCCTGGAAAAGCACGGAGGCCACCGGGAGCATACCGCCCAGGAGTTGGGCATCTCCCGTCGGTCTCTGCAGTACAAGCTGGCGAAATACCACCTGAACAAATGACTTTATCAATAGAATTACGGCTCCGCAGACCACAAAGTGGTCCGCGGAGCCGTTTCCAATCCTGCGCTTTTCTACCGACAACCCCATACGTTTGTGCAAAATATGCCGTTTCTATTGCTCCACATGTACCAAAATTGCACAACCTTAGCGGCACGCTTTCCCGCGCGATACCGGCACCGGCTCCATTTTTCGACAAAAGCGCCCTTTCGCAGGTTTGGCATCGGATTTGCTTTTTTGTCTGACGTAAGGCAGTCCGGCGCATCGTTTCCCACAGAGGTACACACAGACCGGCACCGCAAGCCGGTCACCCCTGCAGAGGCAGGAAAGCGAGAGGGGAACGCATTCAGGCGGTCTAGGTACGGGCGGTGAGCCGCCCCACAGAAAGGAGCTTAATATTATGTCAACACTGCAGAAATCCTTTGACTGGAAAGCGTTGTTAGCCCTCGGTCTTGGATGCGTTGTCGGCTGGTCCTGGGTCATCTACAGCGGCATGTGGGGAAGTCTGGGCGGAACCATGGGCGGCGTTCTGGCCTTCGTCATTGTGGCCATTTTATGCAGCTTCGTGGGCTTGGTCTACGCAGAGCTGTCTTCCACCTACCCCAAGGCAGGCGGCGAGGTCATCTTCAGTATCGAAGCCCTCGGCCTGGGAGCCGCCCGAGTCGCCCAATGGATGTGTCTGCTGAGCTGGGTCGGCTTGCTGGCGGTGGAGGCCATCGGCATCCCTGTTATCCTCACCACCATCGGCTTTACCGTTCCCCAGGTGGTTCCGCTGTACCAGTTTGCCGGTGAAACCGTTTATCTGTCCTACATCCTCGTCTCCATCGGCATCAACGGTATATTTGCCGTCATCAATATCCTGGGCGCTTCCATCTCCGGCACTGTCCAGAAGTGGGCGGTCTATCTCTTGCTGGCCGCCGCCGTATTCTTCTGCGTCAGCGGCATCGCCCTCGGTGAGCCCGCCAACATGGAGCCGTTGTTCACCACACCCCAGGCCGTCTTCACCGTGTTGCTGATGCTGCCAGGCTTCATGTCCGGCTTTAATGCCATTCCCCAGGCCGCAGAGGAGGGCAAGGTGCCCCACAAGATGGTGGGTCGTGTGGTCATCATTACCATTTGGGCCGCCGCTATCTTCTATCTGATGATCGTCCTGGGCCTGGGCTTTGCCGCCCCGCTGGAGGTTCGCTCTGGTGCCGGTCTGGCGGTGCTCGATGCGGTCACCGTCCTTTTCAACGGTTCCATCGTGGCCCGCACTTTTGTGGCGATTGCCGCTCTTCTGGGTATGCTCACTACCTGGAATTCCGCCTATGTGGCTGGCAGCCGTCTGTTAGTGGGCCTGGGCCGGGCCAAATTTCTGCCCGGAATCTTCTCTGATATACATCCCAAATTTAATACTCCTTATAAGAGCATCTTATTCCTGTTCATCCTCAGCAGCCTTATGGTCTTCATGGGCGCGAACATGACCATTTTCGGCATTCTGGCGGACGCGCTGTCTCTGAACGTGGTGCTGGAGTGGGTACTGACCTCGGTATGCTTCTTGCGTCTACAAAAGATCCGTCCCGATTTGCCTCGCCCCTACCGGGTCAAGCATCCCAAACTGATTGGCTGGATCTCTCTCCTGTGCTGTCTGGCATTTACGTGCCTGTATCTCCCCTTTTCGCCCTCGGGTCTGATGCCCATCGAATGGGGTGTTTTGGCTGTGTATGTAATCTTCGCCCTCATCGTCGATCAAGTCTGGAATCGGAAGAACAAGAGTTCCCTGGAGGAACGCCGTCAACTCTTGGGTCTCAACGATATCGAAACAGAGTAATAACAAAGGGAGGTAAAAAAATGAACCCGCATCGTGAAGAATACAGCAAGAAGAAAATCAGTGTGGAACAGGCGCTCTCCATGGTCAAGTCCGGGGACATGATCTGGACCTCCTACAACGGCCTGGAGCCTGCCGCTTTTATGAGCAAACTCCACACCATTGCACCGCGGGTGGAGAACGTGGTTCTGCGCCATGCCGGCGTCTACCGTCCCTATCCCTTCGTGATGGATCCCGCCTGCAAGGGCCATATCATCCCCTGTACAGGCTTCTCCGATGATTATACTCGGGCCATGCACGACACCAGGAACACCTGGTTCATGCCCGCCCATCTGAGCACTGGCTTCGCCCGGGCCGGATTGGAGGAGACCGGGATTGACATCTTTGTCTGTATGGTCTCTCCCATGGATGACCAGGGCTACTTCCGCATGTCTCTGAGCGTCATCGCCGAGCAGGAGGCCGCCGAGATGGCCAAGATGATCATTCTGGAGGTCAACCCCAATCTGCCCCAGACCAACGGCGACGTGGAGATTCATATTTCCGATGTGGACTACCTCTATGAGAGCAACGAGCCCATCGTGGCTTTTGAGGAGGGTGCCCCCGGTGAGGTGGATATGAAGATCGGCAAATACGTAGCCGACCTGGTGCCCGACGGAGCCACCATCCAACTGGGTATCGGCAACATCCCCAACGCTGCCGCTCTGTACTTCATGGAGAAAAACGACCTTGGAATCCACACCGAGATGATCACCAGCAGCATGGCTAAGTTGGCTGAGGCCGGCGTTGTCAACGGCAAAAAAAAGACCCTCCACCGGGGAAAGATCATCGGGAACTTTGCCCTGGGCTCCCAGGAACTGTACGACTTTATCGACCAGAACCCCGCCGTCTGGCTCATGCGGGGCTCCTACACCAACGACCCCTATGTCATCGCGCAGAACGACAACATGATTTCCATCAACTCCGCCATCCAGGTGGACATGATGGGTCAGATCTGTTCTGAGAGCATGGGTCCCATCCAGTATACCGGCACCGGCGGCGCGGCAGACTTTGCCATTGGCGCCAACCACGCCAAGGGCGGAAAGGCCATCATCGCTATCCGCTCCACTGCTAAGAAGGGCACGATCTCTACCATCCAGCCCATACTTACCCCCGGCTCCATCGTCTCCATCAGCCGCAATGACATCGACTATATCGTCACCGAGTACGGTATTGCCAAAATGAGAGGCGTCCCCGTCTCCGGCCGTGTGGAAAACCTGATCAACATTGCCCATCCCGACTTCCGTGACATGCTGCGCGCGGGTGCAGAGCAGTATAAACTTTGGTAAAATAAGAAAGGAGAAGCACTATGGAATACCTGTCTTTGAAGAAAGAGGGCCACATCGGCATTATTACCCTGGACCGTCCCCCGGTTAACGCCCTGAACTATCAGGCCTACAGCGAGATTTTCGAGGTCTTCGAACTGGTGGCTCAGGATCCTGAAATCTGGTGTGTCATCTTCCAGGCCAAGAACAAACTCTTCTGCGCCGGAAACGACCTGAACGAATTGGACGAGACCGCTCAGAGCGGCGCCGAAGACACCCACGAGATTCCTTACGGCGATATGGTGGAAAAGGGCCTGACCTCTGTAATCAAGTGCAAGGTACCTGTTATTACCTGTGTCCACAGCACCGCTGTGGGAGCCGGCTTCTGCATCGCCACCTACTCCGATATCGTCCTAGCCGCCCCCGAGGCTAAATTCGGCATCACCGAGGTCACCGTGGGCATCATCGGCGGCGGGCCCGAAGCCAGCCACTCTCTTCCGCCCAAGGTAGTCCGCTACATGGCCCTGACCGGCAATCTGCTCACAGCCCAGCAGGCCAAGGACTACAACATGGTCATGGATATCGTCCCCCAGGATCAACTGCTGGAAACTGCCATGAAGTTGGCCAAACGCATCATCTCCCTGCCGCCCTTCACCGTCAAGTGCATGAAGGAATCCCTGAACAACATCTATCCCCCCGCTCACATTGCTGATCTGGTGGCCTTCGACGGGGACAAGACGATGCAGTCTCTAGAGTCGGAAGACTATAAGGAGGCCCTGCGCGCCTTCCTGGAGAAGCGTCCCCCAGTCTATCACGGCAGATAAGCCCGTATTCGGGACCTGCCCCAGACGTCTTCGTGTCCGGGGCGGGTTCCCTTTTATAGATGAAGCTATACTCCGCCTCAGACGGACAGGAGATGAGCACCTATGCTGTTTCACGATCCCAGCTGCCGCGCCGAAGTCACATTGAAAGAGAACCACGCTATGGGGATGTACCGCCTATGTCAGTTGGACTGGGTCGCCATCTGTACCAAAACCAACCAGGGCGCAATTTATATCGACGCCCAGCGGGACGAGACCGGGGCCGCGGGAGATATTCCCCAACGCTTTCTGGATCAGTACGGCCACGAGCTGACCTGCGACGATGGGATGCAGCTCTTTCAGATGGAGGACTGCTACTTCCGCAAGATCCCCATCCGCCGGGATGCCAGCTACAGCGTTTTCGCCTTGTATTGCCGCAAAGGAGAAGATATCAGCCCGGCAAATCTGGAGTGGCTGCAGATTTGTTCCGAGTTGAAGTACGCCTATACCCTGCTGAACAACGAGTCCATCCAGGAGCGGGACCTATCGGAAAACATCGTAGACAGCATTGAGAGCGCCATCGTGGTCTTGGACCTGACCGGAAAGGTAGTCAGCTGCAATGGAAACATCCGCCACATGTTTGGCATTGGGGTAAACACTCTATTGAGCCGGAATTTCCTGACCTGTATCAACCCCGCCTGCCGCGACGCTTTTAGCGAGTGCTTCCAGCGGATAACACAGCTTGGTCAGCGCCAGCTTCTGGGGGACATAGCCCTCTTTCCGAACACCGACCGCATCGTCAATGCCACCCTGTCGCCCCTGCGGAACAGCAAGGGCCATCTGGTCGGGGGGGTGCTGGTGGGAAACGACGTAACCAGTCTGCGTTCCATGGAGCACGAGTTGCAGCAGAGCAAGCAGTTCAGCCTTCTAGGTCAAATTTCCGCCGGACTGGCTCATGATGTAAAAAATCCCCTGATGAACATTAACGGCTGCGCCGGCGCTCTGTTGCGCAATGGCGGCCTGTCGCCGGAGCATCAGGAGTTGCTCAACATTATTCTCCATGAGAGCGGCCGCATCAACAACGTCATCGAGCAGATGCTCTCCTTCGGCAATATCAGTGTCTCCCGCAAGCCGTCGGCTATGAATCTGAACGATGTGCTCGACAACTGCGTGCGCATCATCAATCGGCAGAAAAACGGCAAGCAGATCGATATGGACGTGGCTTTGGACCCGTCCATCCCCACACTGATTGCAGACAACGGCGGTCTGCAGCAAGCGTTTCTCAATGTGCTGATCAACTCCGTGGAGGCCATTCAAACCAGCGGAACGATTCGGGTCTGCAGCCGCCGACTGCCCCGCACAGCCCAGGTCTCCATTCAGGACACTGGCTGCGGCATCCCGCCGGAGAAGATTGATCATCTGTTTAAGCCTTATTATTCCACGAAAGCGAGGAATGGCGGCTCCGGCCTGGGTCTTTTTGTGGCCAAGCGAGTATTCGACCAGAGTAAAGCTATCGTATCTATAACATCCGAGCAGAACATCGGCACAACGGTAACGGTAACGTTCCCGCTGCCGGAGCCTCTGCCAGCGGAAGGAGAAGAATGCCATGGAATATAAGAAAACAGCCTTTCACTGTGAGGCGGGAGTGGCCACCATCACAATGGACTGTCCAGAAAACCTCAACGCCATCGATGTGGATATGGCCAAAGAACTGCTGGAGCGTCTTTACCAGTGCGACCGGAGTTCAGAGGTCAAGGTCGTCGTGCTCAAGGGCGGTGTCAGAGCCTTCTCTGCCGGCGGGGACATCCGCTATCTTTACGACAATATCCAGCGGGGAGTTGTTGAATCCTCCGAGCTGGTCGTTTTGGTAGGCAAACTGGCCCTGGCCATGAAGCAGCTGAACAAGCTGGTTATCTGCGCGGTCAGTGGCTCCGCCGCCGGAGCCGGGGCCAACCTGGCCCTGTCCGGAGACTTTGTGGTCTGTTCGGAAAACGCCCGGTTTATCCAGGCGTTTGTGGGCATCGCTCTGGTACCGGACACCGGCGGTCCCTATCTGCTCAGCCGAAGCATCGGCGCTCAGCGGGCCCTTGAGATGTGCATTACCGGTCGTCCTGTCCCCGCGGAGGAGGCCCTCCGGCTGGGGCTGGTCCACGAGATCTGTCCCAGAGAGGAACTGGAGGAGCGCACCATGGCCTTGGCCCGCAAGTTGGCCGCCGGGCCGCTCTTCGCCTATACCAACATCAAAAAGCAGGTCTATGGCGCCGCGTTCCACGACTACGACCGTTACCTCCATCAGGTGGAGGAGACGACAATGAACTCCTGCGCGGACACCCACGACTACAGGGAGGGCGTACGGGCTTTTGTGGAAAAGCGTTCTCCCCAGTTCAACGGGACCTAGTGGCGATGCCCTGTCCCGGATGCCTTTTATGAGGAGGAATCTGCTTCATGTTTGATGAACTGATCTCCGCCGTCACCGATACGGCGGCTTTTTCAGAGAGTTTACACAGCTATCTCTCTCATTTTTCCTTCAACTCCGCCATCATCCTGATCATGATGATCTTTATGGTCGTGGGCGCGGTGGACAAGATCCGCGGCAATCGGAAGGGCTATGGCGCCGCTTTTGACGAGGGCTTCCATGCCATGGGCCCCCTGGCCGTTGCCATGGTGGGCGTCATCGCCGCCGCTCCGGTGCTGTGTATGATCCTCCAGCCCATCATTACCCCCATCTACGCTCTCTTCGGCGCCTCGCCCGCCGTCTTTGCCACCACGCTGCTGGCCAGCGACATGGGCGGCTACTCTCTGGCCATGTCGCTGGCTGGCTCCGACCAGGCCATCGGCAATTTTGCCGGACTGATTGTAGGAACCACCATGGGGTGCATCATCCTCTTTGATATTCCTGTAGCCCTGTCCATTGTTCCGAAGAAGGACTGCTCCATCCTGGCCTGTGGTATACTGTGCGGCTTGGTCACGGTTCCTCTGGGCTGTCTGACCGGCGGGCTGGCTATGGGCCTGACGCCCTATTCGCTGAACCTGCTGGCCCTCATTCAAAACATTATCCCCGTCACGATCATCGCGGTTCTGATCGCCATCGGGCTATGGTTCAAACCGGAAGCCATGATGAACGGCTTCGACAAATTCGGCGCAGTGGTCACTGCCGTCATCACCGTCTGCACCGTTGTCGCTGTGTTCCAGTACCAGACCGGCATCCGCTTCCCCCTGGCGGAAATCATGGTAGCTGAGGATGCCAATGGAATGTCTCCCCTGAAAGAGAGCCTCATCACCGTGGGCAACATCGCTCTAGTGCTCATTGGGGCCTTCCCGATGGTGGAGTGGATCAAGCGTACCTTTCGCAAGCCGCTGATGTCCTTCGGCAAGCTGCTGGGCGTGGATGAGACTGCCTCCGCTGGGTTCGTGGCCAATCTAGCCAACAATATCCCGGTATTCAACATGGTCAAGGACATGACCCCCAAGGGCAAGCTACTGAACATCTCCTTCGCCGTGTGCGCCGCCTTTGTCTTCGGTGACCACCTGGGCTTTACTGCCGGCGTCAATCAGGATATGATCCTGCCGGTAATCGTGGCCAAGCTCACCTGCGGCATCTGTGCACTGATCCTGGCAAACCTGCTCTCCGACAAGCTGCTGGGCAAGGCGGCCAAACTCTGACCCGGAGGGATGGTCGCCCCTGACGGCCGCAGCCTTTGCACCCGTACGCCCTAGTACTGCGCGCGGAAGAGAGGAGGACTGGATGGCGCGAGAAGAGTGGATTCCCCTAATAAAACTGGCAATCGCGATCTACGTGAGCGCTGCGGTATCTGAGCTATGTGGCTTTCCCTCTCCGCTGACCGCGGTGTTCAGTGCGGTGTTTCTCATGGCATATGGCAATACGATATACGGTGCTCTGGCCTACGGCCTGCTGCGAATCAAGGCACAGCTGCTCGGCATTGTCATCGGAGCCCCGGTGTTTTTCTTCCTAGCCCGCTTTGATGGCATCCCCAAGGCACAGCGACTGGCCCTCGGCCTATCGGTCAGCGCGTTTCTTATCCTGCTGGTCGGGCGAATCAGGAAACTGGATATACCGGACATGACGCTGTACTCTCCCGTGCTTATGATACAGTTCATGACCGGCGGCGATTCTTTCTATCCGGTAAAACGGCTTCTCTACTGCCTAGTAGGGATTGCAGTAGGGGTCGCTGTGAATATTATCGTGTACCCGCCAAGACATCGCGCAGCCCTGACCAGGTCTGTGCAGGAGATGGACCGCGCTCTTACGGCATTATTTGTGGAGCTGCTGGAGCACAAGCCGGTATCGGGCGTCGATTCTCAGAAGCTGGAGCATCTGCGCAGGCTGGCGGAACAGGTGCGGCATTACGCGGGTCTTATGTCAAAAGATTATTTTCTGGAACGGGACAAGGACAGGTGTCAGCGCTTTGCCCGATTCTGCCGGGGAAAAGCCGACTCCTGTAGTGCGCTGCTGGAGCTGCTGGCCAATCTGCCCAACGCAGAGGGACAGAAGGACCAAGGAGGATACGCCTGCTTTTTGAGGGCACTATTCCAGTCCCACCTGCAGCTGCTCTCCGGAGACCGTGAGGTCTGCCTTGCGGCTCTTGGGGAACTCCCGATTAACATTCCCTTCCACGAGCTTACCCTCTGGCACGGGCTATGTACCTACAGGTCGGTACTGAAGACCCATCTCATGCGTTCTGATGAATACAATGCCTGCACCGGCGGGGAAGGGGCCGTGGGCCGGAACTTCTTTGAAACAAACGGCAAAAACAGAACCAAATTACAGCAGGAGGAAACAAAATGAATATCTTAGTATGTGTCAAACAGGTGCCGGACACGACGGAGATTCGAATCGACCCTGTGAAGAACACGTTGATTCGGGACGGGGTACCGAGCATTGTGAACCCGTTCGATGGCTATGCACTGGAGGCAGCAGCCCGGATCAAGGACAAGGCCCCAGAGACTAAGATCGTGGTGGTCACCATGGGTCCGCCTCAGGCTGCGGCGGCGCTGAAGGAGTGCCTTGCCATCGCAGCGGACAAAGCATACTTAGTGAGCGCACGGAGCTTCGGCGGGTCAGACACTCTGGCCACCAGCTACATCCTGTCCAACGCTGTGAAGAAGATAGAGACGCTGGAGGGTAAGTTCGATGCCATCTTCTGCGGCAAGCAGGCGATCGACGGAGACACGGCCCAGGTGGGGCCGGAACTTGCCGAGCACCTGGGCTATCCCCAGGTGACTTACGGCCTGGAGGTTGAGGCGGAGGAAAGCATGCTTATAGTGAAGAAGGAGACTGAGGAGGGAGCAGAACTCATAGGTGTGCGTACCCCCTGCGTGGTCACCTTCACCAAGCCCGCTTGGGACCCCCGCTACCCCACCATCAAGCGGAAAATGGCGGCCAACCGGGTAGAGATCCCGGTGCTGGACGATGCCATGTTTCCGGGGATCGATGCCGCCCGCATCGGCCTGAAGGGCTCTCCCACCCACGTAAAAAAGACTTTTGTGCCCCAAAAGAAGAGCGGCGGCACGAAGATTCAGGAAGCAACGAACGAGGACTCCGCAAAGAAGCTGTTTCAGGCTCTGCGCGAGGCCAGTATCATCTAAGGGAGGGAAGCGCAATGGAAGCCAAAACGAAAGAGCTTTGGGTATTTATAGAGACCAATGGGGATGGCACTGCCAAAAACGTGGGTCTGGAACTGCTCACCCCCGGAAAGGCCATGGCGGCCAAACAGGGCGGAGCTCTGACCGCTGTGGTCATCGGTCATCACACGGACGCGGCTATAACCGCTGCCGCGCAGCATGGAGCAGACAAGGTAATCGTAGTGGACGGCCCGGAATATGAACACTACACCACCGACGCCTACGCCATCGCTTTGTGCACCTTGGTGGAGCAGTACGGCCCCACAAGCATGCTCATTGGCGCCACCAACAACGGTCGGGATCTGGGCCCCCGGGTGGCCTGCCGCCTGAAGACCGGCCTCACCGCAGACTGCACCGCCCTGGACATTGACGAGGAGTCTGGTAACGTGGCCTGGACCCGCCCCGCCTTTGGCGGCAACCTGATGGCCACCATCCTCTGCCCGGACCACCGGCCCCAGATTGGCACCGTGCGTCCCGGCGTGTTTAAAAAGTCCGCCCCCGTGGCCCTCAGGGCTGAGATTATCCGCGAAAAACTCCACGTCCCCGCCGAGCAGATCCGTACGCAACTTCTGAAGGTCATTCAGGAGGCAGCCGGAGCGCTGGTAGACCTGGAAAGCGCGGAGATCATCGTCTCTGGCGGCCGCGGCGTGGGCGGGCCCGAGGGTTTTGAGCCTATCCAAGCCTTGGCCAAAGTCCTAGGCGCCACTGTGGGTGCCTCCCGCGCCGCCGTAGACTCCGGCTGGATCCCCCACAGCCATCAGGTGGGTCAGACCGGAAAGACCGTAGGTCCCAAACTCTACATCGCTTGCGGTATCTCCGGTGCCATCCAGCATTTGGCCGGTATGTCCAGCTCCGACGTCATCGTCGCCATCAACAAAGATCCCGATGCCCCCATCTTTGACATTGCAGACTACGGTGTTGTTGGCGATCTTTTTCAAATCCTTCCTGCCCTTACCAATGAGATCAAGAAGGCCCGCGGCCAGGGATGCGATAATTAATCGAGGGCTTCCGCTCCAAATTCCGGTCAGCGGCATTCACCTGCATATACCTTTTGAACATGCAAAAAACGGCCCGCAAAACGCGTGTCTTTCTTTTGGAGTTTCGCGCCCTTTTGTCGCTCCGTCCTTCGGTGATCAAACTGCTCGGCGGAAATAAATTCCGCCTCCGCCAAGGGTTTCGCCTTTGGGTGAAAACACTTGCGCCGCGCAAAAGCGCCGCCCACCGTGTAGGGCCCGTATGTTCCAAACAGCTTTTTTGCCGCATTGAGGCAAAGCAAAGTCCTGTCGCTGCAATAGCGGCAGGACTTTTTCTTATAGAAAAAACCACTGGCGGGAAGCGTCGCACAACCTTTTCCAGCACCGCCGGGTATGGCGTATGCGGGAACGACACATGCGCGCTATTTGGACCCGGTCAAATTACGGAGGTGGAGATAGACCGTATTTTTGGAGATACTCAACAATTCCGCCGTACGCACCACGCTGTCCTTCAGGCTGAAGATCCCCTTTTCGTAGAGTTCGGAGACGATAGCCCTGTTTTTCAGATTGGCGGGAATTTTTTCGTTTGCACAGACCTGCTCCTTGACCTGGCGCACCGTGGCGTCAATGACATCGCCGATGTTGTCCGAGAATATCTCAGGGATGCTTTCCGGCGGCTGGTGCTGGCGGGGCGTAAGCGAACTGATCACATCGGCCAGGGGGGTGTTCAGATAAAAATTCATACACATCAGGCCGATAACTCGTCCGCGCTCGCCGTGGATGGCGATCGTGGTGGACTTGAGGGGTTCGTCCCGTTTGTTCTTTGTAAAATAGGAAATATAGGGAGGGTCTCCACCCGTCTCCTTAATGCGGGACAGCATCTCCAGCGCCAGATCGGTGATGGGGGCCCCCTCCCTGCGGCCGGTGTGATAGCCATTTAAAATCTTAATGACTGAACGGTCCAGATTTTCCAGACTGTGCAGCACAATCTCGTAGCCGCTGCCCAGATAGTCACTCAGGCCTTCCGCCATGGTCTTATAGGACTCCAGGATCATCCGATCCGCAGGTGTGAGTGAAACGGCAATTTGCTCCATAAACATCCTCCCAATTTTGCAAGTAAATAAAAAAGTGGAGTCAAAAGGTGACAAACAGAAAACTTTATAGTCTAGAAGTCAACAAAGCGTTCCCAAAACTAAAATAAATTTTACCACCATTCCAATTTGGATGCAAGCAATTGTGAAATATTTTCCAATAAAACGACAATAATGCAAAAAACCAGAAAAATCGGCCGCCAAAATAATTAATTTTTTTATTGAAAAAGATTTACAATGAAAAAAAGTTCATTTATAATCAGCAATGTAGGAAGCAGGACGCAACGGGCAAAGGTGCATCAGGTACCCGGCTCAGTGCGTCCATTTTCATTATCCGGCAAATCCAAAAACGCAGCACTGCAAGAGCAAAGAACTAAAACTGCAAAAACAGCTTATGCCCCTCACCAAACAAAGGAGAGAACAAAAATGGAAAAAGCGATCATCAGCAGCAGCAAAGCCCCGGCGGCGATCGGTCCTTATTCTCAGGCGGTAATTGGGAACGGCACGCTGTATGTGTCCGGTCAGCTGCCCATCGACCCAGCCACCGGCGTGATGCCCGAGGATCTCAAGGCCCAGGTGGCTCAGTCCATGAAGAATATCATAGCCTTGGTGAAGGCCGCCGGCGGTGATGAGACAAATATCGTCAAATGCGGCCTGTTTATCCAGGATATGAACTCCTTCGGCTTGATCAACGAGGCCTATCAGAGCTTCTTCGGCGAGGGGGCGCCCGCCCGCTTTGTGGTGGAGGTGTCCGCCCTGCCCAAGGGCGCGAAGGTAGAGATCGACGCCATAGCCGCACTGTAAGCGGGTGTGCGGATATGGCCGGTAAGGATAAGATCGCACGAAAGTTCCGTGGGGTAGAGGGAGGCCTGTTCACCAAGGTGACAAAGGCCGATGTGGGAGACAGCTTTGCTTCCATGGCCGGGCAGGTGGTACTCATGGGATGGGCGGACCCCTTCTATCCAGATCCCTCAGTGCCCGAAACGGTGAAGGAAGCTCTCATTGAGGCGGCACAGTGCGGCATTGCTTCCCACTATACCATGCCCATCGGCTCTGTGGAGCTGCGGGAAGAGATCGCCAAAAAGTGCAAGGCCTACAACCATCTGGATGTGGATCCCCGGCGCAACATCATTATCACTCCGGGTTCGGATTCAGGGCTGTTCTATGCCATGACGGTCTTCCTCGACCCCGGCGATGAGGTTCTGGTACCCGACCCAAGCTATCCCAGCAACTTTCTCAACCCCACGCTGATGGGCGGCGTTACGGTCCCGGTCCCCCTGGATGCGGCCAACGGCTACCAGTTTGACATGGATGCCTTCGAACGCTGTGTGACCGATAAGACCAAGATGGTGCTTATTACCCACCCAAACAACCCCACTACCACCGTATTTCGAAGGGAAAGCCTGGAGGCCCTGGCTGAGTTTGTCATCCGCCACGATCTCATCTTAGTGGTGGATCAGGCCTTTGAGGATATGATCTTCGACGATGTGGAGTTTGTCTCCCCCGCCAGCCTGCCCGGAATGTGGGAGCGGACCGTTACGGTATGCTCCATCTCCAAGGGCATGGGCCTGTCCGGGCTGCGGGTGGGTTACATCGTGGCCTGTGATACGTTTATGGACGTATACTACGGCGGCGCCGTCAACGTACTGGGGGCCACCAACACCGCCTCCCAGCTGGCGGCCATCGCAGCCTTCCGGGACACCAGCTTTATGGCCGGCTATAAGGCCCACTACGATCGCCGCCGCCAGGACGCCTACCGCATTCTGGGTTCGGTGCCCGGAGTCAAGATGGATATGCCCCAGTCCGGCTTCTTCTGCTGGATCGATGTATCCGAGCTGGGGGACTCCACCGAGATCATGGACTACCTCATCCGCCAGGCCGGAGTGGCCGTCAACGACGGCAAAAATTACGGTTCCCAGGGCAATGGCTGCCTGCGCATCATCAACGGCTGCCTGGGCAGCGACGACGAGTCGGAGCAGGTGCTCCAGCGCATTGCGCAGGCGCTGCGCGCCTACCAAGAGCAGGATTAGAATCTTTCTTAATAAAACGAATAATGAAAAGGAGAATGCAACATGAAAGCTACCACTCAGGCGGAAGGCCGTCCGTACTACCTCAATTGGGAACTGCAGAAGGCTGCTGAAAAGCTGCTGCGGGAGATCATGATGGTCAAGCCCGGCGAAACCGTTCTCATTACCTGCGACACCACCAACGATGAGCGCGTGATCAACGCCACCGCCGGCGCCGCCCTGACTATGGGCGCCTACCCCATCGTGATGCAGTACCCCGCCTCTCTGGAGCAAGCCATCATGATCGAACCCACTAAGCCTGTGCTGGAGGCCATCAAGGCCGCTGATGTGTGGATCGAGTATGATTACCAGCTGTTCTATACCCGCGGCTGGAAGCAGGCCATGGACTGCGGTACCCGTCAGATCACCGCCGCCTCGATGGACATCAATATGATGCTCAACGTCATCGGCCGTTTCGACCACAAGAAGATCGTGGAACTGGGCGAACGCCTGGTCGTGCTGCACAACGAGGCCAAGCAGATGCGCATCACCAGCCCCGGCGGAACCGATCTGACCTTTGCCTGCGAGGGCCGTCTGTGCAACCAGTCCGGCACCTATGCCGCTCCCGGCACCTCCGTCATGCTCTCCGGCCAGACCTCCATGTGCCCCATCGAGGAGACCATCAACGGCACCATCGTCTTCGACGGCGGTCTGTTCCCGCCCCAGGAGATCGGCCGCCAGGTCAACCCGGTCAAGCTGACCATTGAAAAGGGCGTCTGTACCAAAATTGAGGGGCCCGGCCGTGAGGCGCACCTGTTCCAGAAGTGGATGGCCAGCTGGAACGATCCCAAGATGTATTGGGTGGCGCATATCTCCTGCGGCTTCAACCCCGGTATCCCCGAGCCCACCGGCCGCATCGAGGAGGACGAGCGCATCTTCGGCTGTGTGGAGATCGGCCTGGGCACCCAGGGCGAGGGCCTGGGCGGCAAGAGCTGGGTGGCTGCCAACCACACCGACGGCATCATTCTCAACCCCTCCATCTACTGCGACGGCAAGGCCATTGAGGAGAACGGCTTCTATGTCGACCCCGAGTGCGTTCGCATCTGCGGCGAGCTGGGCGTGGCCGGTTACTAAGTCATGGACGGGGTGTTAAAGGCGCTGACCGCGCAGGTCGATGCCCACATTGACGCACTGTTTGCAAGCCTGAACGAGCAGATCGCCATCCCCAGCGTAGAGGGAACGCCCGCCCCGGGCGCCCCCTTCGGCAGCGCGGTGGCTCAGGCTCTGGAGCATATTTTGGGCCTGGGCGCACAGATGGGGTTTTGTGTAAAAAACCACGACGGGTACGTAGGCACCATCGAGTGGGGCGAAGGCGAGGTGCTCGGTATCCTCTCCCATGTAGATGTGGTGCCCCCCGGCGACCTGTCCGCGTGGAACAGCGACCCCTTCACCCTCACGGAGAAAGATGGATTTCTTCAGGGACGGGGCGTAGCCGACGATAAGGGGCCTCTGCTCTCCTGCCTGTATGGAATGTATGCGTTAAAACAGATGGGCTTTGTACCCAAAAAGCAGGTCCGCGTGATCATCGGCACCAACGAGGAGACCGGCTGGGGCTGCATGGACTACTATAAAAAGCACCTGGATCCTCCCGCCTACAGCTTCTCTCCCGACGGCATGTACACCGTAGTCAACCGGGAGAAGGGCATTTTGGGCGCAGACTTTGCCAAGGAGATCGAGGGGGCGGGCGCCTGCATCCAGGCCGGCGAGGCCGGGAACCTGGTGCCCGCCGGGGCCGCGGCATGGCTGCCCTGTACGGCAGCCCAAGCACAGGCGGCTGTGACCGCCTATTCCGCCCCCGAGGGCATGCGCTTTACCGTGAGCGAGGAGCGGGAAGGCACGTGCATCCGCTGCAAGGGCAGAAACGCCCCTTCTCACAGTCCCGCCCGGGGCGTGTCCGCCATCCAGGGCCTGCTGCATGTGATCGCCGGGTGCGAGGGCGCGCCCGGGGCGCTGCGGGACGCGGCCGGGGAACTGCTGGGCCTGATGGGGGAACAGCCTGACGGCGCAGCCATGGGGATCCGCTGTGCGGACGACGTGTCCGGCGAGTTGACCACCAACCTGGGCATGCTCAGTCTGAACGACGGCATGCTGACCGCCAAGCTGGACGTGCGTGCCCCGGTCACCGTCTCCCTGGATGACGTCGCAGCCAAGGTGAAGGACGCTTTTGCAGGCCAGGGCTACCACTGCGCAGGCGAGCATCTCAAGCACCCTTTGTACGTCCCGGCAGACAGCAGCTTCATCCAGACCCTCTGCCGCGTCTATGAGACGGTGGCGGGGGAGGAGGCGGTACTCTCCGCCATCGGCGGCGGCACCTATGCCAGGGCCTTCCCCAACTGTGTTTGCTTTGGTTCGGTCTGGAGCTGTTGACAAAGTCTGTTTTCAAAAATATGGCCTTGCAAAAAGTTTATCAAATAGCATATATTTGATAGTAAATAACAACAAACAAGCAAGAAAAACCTATTTGCTTTTTCGATAAGGGACTTTGTCAACAGCCCCGGTCTATCCAAAGGAGGAACTGACCGTGCATTCCCCCAACGAGCGGACGCTGAGAGCGAATATTATCAAAAACACGATAATGTACGGCTACGCGATTCATGAACTGACCGACTAAAGGAGGAACAGAACAATGAAAACCATGAAACGAATCTTGTGCGGCGTTTTGTCGGCCGCCCTGCTGGCTGCCCTGGCCGCCTGCGGCACTACAGACGGCGGAGGCGCCGCAAACACCGCGGCCCCCGGCAATACCGGCGCCCCCAGCACCAGCGCGCCTGCGGGCGCCACGGTTTTGCGCGGCACCTGCACCACCACCCCTGAGACCGTCGACCCTGCCCGGGGCACCGGCGAAAACGACCTGATGCTCTATGTCAATCTGTACGAGTGCCTGGTGGCCCCCAACGCAGAGGACGGCAGCCCGGAGCCCCAACTGGCGGAGCGCTGGGAGGCCAGCGAAGACGGTCTGAGCTACACCTTCCAGCTGCGCCAGGATGTGACCTTCGCCGACGGGACCCCTCTGACCTCCAAGGACGTCAAGTACAGCTTTGACCGCATGATGACCATGGGCGAGGGTTTCGCCTATGTGCTCAAAGATGTGCTGGCTGAGACGGTGGCGGTGGACGAGCACACCGTGGAATTCAAGCTTTCCAAGACCTTTGGCCCCTTCGTCTCCGCTCTGACCGCTTTCCGTATCGTCAACAGCGCTCTGGTGGAGGCCAACACCGCCGCCGAAGGGATGTACGGTGACAACGGCGACTACGGCACCGGCTATCTGCTGACCCACTCCGCCGGCTCCGGCCCCTACGTCATCAGCAGCTTTACGGTCCATGACACCATGGTGCTGACCAAGAACGCGAACTACTGGAACGGTGCCGTGCCTGCTGCCGCGCCCGACACGGTGGAAATCCAGGAGTTGACCGAGGCATCCACCACCAAGATGCTCATGAGCAACGGTGATCTGGACTTTGTCCATGGCCACCAGGACTCCACTACCATCGCTGCTCTGACCGCCAACGACGGAATCGAGGTAGCTGAGCTCCAGGAGGCCGGCCTGAACTACTTCATGATGAACACGCAAAAAGCCCCCACCGATGACGTGCACATCCGCCGCGCCATCTCTTACGCCTGTGATTATGAGCAGATGAAGCAGATTTTGGGCGGCGCTCCCGATGCCAACGGCCCCGTACCCACAAACCTGTTCGGATATGTGGATGACTTTGAAGGCTACTCCTATGATCTGGACAAGGCCAAGGAGGAGATCGCCGCGTCCAAATACGCCAGTGACCTGGCGAATTACCCCATCCAGCTGGACTACATTGAAGGCAACGGCGACACCGGCAAACTGGTGTACTTGATGGCCTCCTCGCTGGAGAGCCTGGGCTTCAAGGTGGTCATCAACGAGACTCCTTGGGTACAGTTCTGCAACAATGAGGCCGAGATCGCCACCAGCCCCAACGTGACCAACGCCTTTGCCACCGCCGGCTATCCGGAAGCCGGCTCCATCCTGGAGTTGAAGTATGCCTCCTGGACGGTGGGCAACTGGAACCAGAACGAGTGGATGCAGGATGAAAAGTTTGACTCCATGCTCAACGAGGCCCTGGGGACCGTGGATGACGACGCGCGGATCGCGCTGTACGGCCAGATGCAAAAGTACCTGGTGGAGGAGGTCGTGCCCTCCGTCTACACATGCGCCTCTGTCATCAAGCCCATCTACAACGCCAACAACTTTGAGTGGCCGGCCAAGCACGCCACCACGGAATACAACTTCTACTACGCGGACTATATCATGAAGTAAATCATTCCAAGAAGAACATGCGTCAGGGCCAGAGGCGGGTGCTTCTGGCCCTGACGAGTAAGGAGCCACTATGCGAAAGACTGTCGTCGCCATTTTGAAAAAGCTGCTGCATACAGTTATCTTGCTTTTGGTGCTCTCCTTTGTGGTGTTCTCCTTCATCCGTCTGATTCCCGGCGACCCGGTCAAAATCTCTATGGGTCCCATGACGCCGGAGGAGACCATCGCGCAGAAGCGCAGCGAACTGTATTTTGACCGCGCCCTGCCGATACAGTGGGCCCACTGGCTCAAGGGGGTAATCACCGAGGGGGACTTCGGCGAGTCTCTTTTCACCCACCGCAATGTCGCCGAGGACATCAAGCAATACCTGCCCAAGAGTCTGGAGCTGGTATTCTACTGTGCGATCCTCATTCTCATTGTGGGCGTGGCGGTAGGCACGATATCCGCCATATTCAAAAACTCGTGGTTGGATAACCTGATCCGGTTTATCTCTTACTTGGGTGTGTGTACCCCGGCATACGCCATCGGCGTACTGCTGCTGCTGGTATTCAGCTATACGCTCGGCATCTTCCCCATCGGCGGTATGCCCACGATTCCGGACAACTATGTGAGAACCGGCATGATGGGCCTGGACTGCCTGCTGGTAGGAGACTTCGCCCTCTACGGCCAAGTGCTCAAGTGCATGGTACTGCCCTGCCTGAGTCTCTCTTTGGGCAGCATCGCCTATATGGCTCGTATCCATCGCGGAGCCATGGTGGAAAACATTAATGCTGATTACATTGCCTTCGCGCAGGTGGCCGGCGTCAGCCGGGGCAAGTTGGTAATGAAGCATTTGATGAAGCCTTCCTTTATCCCCACGCTGACGATTTACGGCCTGCAGGTGGCCTCTTTGATCGGCAACGCATTCATCATTGAGGTGATCTTCCGCTATCCGGGATTTTCGCAGTATAGCCTAAACGTGATCCAGAACAAGGACCCTTACGGCATCGTGGCAGTTACCTTCGTGTTTGGTATCATCTTCGCTGTCGTAAACGCCCTGGTGGATATCGGCGTGGCTTTCCTGGACCCGAGAATCCGCATCAATACATCGGAGTGATTGCGTATGATGACAAAAGAATTGAAAGCCAACGCAGCCGTCGAGCAGGGTCAAAATCCCAGAATTGAATCGCTGAAGAAGAGTTGGTATAAATTTTCGCGTAACCCTCTGTCCATGCTGGGCCTGGTGGTGGTGCTGGCGGTCGTCTTCGTGGCGGTCTTCGCGCCCTACATTGTCCCCTATCCGGAGGACGCCGGCCTGACCACCAAGATCGCCGAGTCCTTCCAGGGGCCCAGCGCCATTCACCTGGCAGGCACCGACGAGTACGGGAGAGATGTGTTCAGCCGCATGCTCATTGGCACCCGCTCCTCCCTGGTCATCGGGCTGCTGGTGTTGGCCATCTCGGTACCGCTGGGCGTCATTCTGGGCCTGGTCGCCGGCTACTACAAGGGCAAACTGATCTCGCGGCTGATCATGTGGGTGACCGAACTGTTTATGGCCATTCCTCCCCTGATCCTGGCTATGGTGGTTTGCACCATGTTCACCAACGGCTACCTCTTTGCAGCCATCGGCATTGCCGTCGCCTGGTGGCCCTGGTATACTCGTATGACCTACAACATGGTCACCTCCCTCTCCAATGAGCTGTATATCGTCTATACGGAGCTGTCCGGCGTTAAAGTCCTGAAAATTCTCCTGAGTGAGATGCTCCCCAACATCACCTCGTCCATTGTCACCAAGATGAGTCTGGATATGGGCAGCATCATTCTGACCGCCTCCAGCATGAGCTTTGTCGGGCTGGGCGTGCAGCCGCCGGAGCCCTCCTTGGGCGCCATGGTGTCCGACGGCATCCAGTATCTGCCCGAATTCTGGTGGCTGACCGTTATGCCTGCCATCGTGGTCGTACTGATCGTGCTGGGCTTCAACCTGCTGGGCGACGGTTTGAACGATGTTCTGTCCGTGGAGGAGAAGTGACATGGAGAAGAAGAATCTTGCATTGAATATCGAAAACCTCTCCGTGAAGTATAAAATTTACGAAGGGATCCTGGAGGTGATCCCAGGCCTGAGCATGCATGTGGAGCAGGCCGAGCGGGTGGGCCTCATCGGCGAGACCGGCTGCGGCAAGACCACGGTACTCAAATCCGCCGCCGCCGTGCTTCAAAGCCCTCCGGCCATTGTCCACAAAGACGCCATCGAGGTATGCGGCGTCTCGGTGGACGGAAAAAAGGGGCTGCGCAGCGTACGCCGCAACGTGTCCATGATTTTTCAGGACCCCTCCAGCTCCCTCAATCCCACGTTAAAGATCTCTACCCAGATGACGGACATCCTCAAAAGCCAGTTCCCCGGCAAGCGCAAAGCAGAGTATGGCCAGATGATGCTGGACGCCCTGGACTCGGTGTCCATGCCGGCCCCCGAACGGGTGCTGGGCAGCTATCCGGTGCAGCTCTCCGGCGGTATGCGCCAGCGTGTGTGCATCGCCATGGCGCTGATGAAGGATACCAACCTGATGCTGGCCGACGAGCCCACCACCGCTCTGGATGTGACCATCGAGGAACAGATCCTCGACCTGCTGGACAAACTGGTCCGGGAGAAGAAGAAGTCCCTCATCCTGGTCAGCCACGCCCTGGGCGCCATTCGGAAGATCACCGACCGGGTGTACGTCATGTACGCAGGCAATGTGGTCGAGGTGGGCAAGACCAAAGAAGTCTTCGAACACCCCCACCACCCGTATACCATCGGCCTGATGGCCGCCACGCCCAAACTCACCGGCAGCGGCATTGCCGACGGTATCGCCGGCGATATTCCAAGCTATATCAATCCCCCCAAGGGCTGCCGTTTTGCCTCACGCTGTCCCCGATGCACTCAGGAGTGCCTGGAAGCGCCCCCTATTCTGGCGGACATGGAGGACGGGCGTCAGGTAGCCTGTCATCATGCGGGAGAGGAGGCGGCGGTATGAGCGAAAACGTCATTCAGATCAAGAATCTGACCAAGCAATTTAAGACCAAGTTCGGTACCCTCACCGCCGTGGATGACGTCAGCTTTGACATCCGCCGGGGCGAGAATTTCGGTCTGGTGGGCGAGTCGGGCTCCGGCAAGTCTACCATCGGCTCCATGATCGTGGGCACCTACGGCCCCACCTCCGGCTCCATCACCTTCCGGGACGAGATTGATATCAGCCGCTCCAGCCAGTCCCGGGAACCCTCGCTCAAGCAGCAGATCCAGTTGGTGTTTCAGGATCCCGGCGGTTCTCTTAATCCCCGCAAAACCATCCGTCAGATCCTCTCCGTACCGGTACAGCTGTATGCGGACAAGCGTCTGACCACCGCGGAGGTTGAGGCACGCATCAAGGGCATACTGGAGCAGGTGGGTCTTCCGGTCCACTACCTGGACAAGTATCCCCGGGCCATCGGCGGCGGCGAAAAGCAGCTGGTGTGCGTGGCCCGCGCCCTGGCGGCCAACCCCCAGTTCATCGTGCTGGACGAGCCCACCTCCGCTCTGGACGTATCCATTCAGGCCAAGATCACCAATAAGCTCATTGAGCTGCAGAAAAAGAACGATCTGTCCTATCTGTTCATTACCCACAACCTGTGTCTCGTGCGCAACATGTGCGACCGGTTGGCGGTAATGTATCTGGGCAGCATCTGCGAGTATGCCGACACGGCGGAGTTTTTCGAAAATCCCCGCCACCCTTACACCCAGATGTTGCTGGCCTCCATCCCGGTGCTCAGCGACGAGGAGGAGCGCCTTAAGCCCCAGAAGATCAAGTCGATCGGCGAGATCCCAAGCCCTCTGAACAAGCCCAAGGGCTGTCCCTTCCACCCCCGGTGTCCCTTTAAGAAGGATATCTGTTCCCAGGATACCCCGCAGATGCGTGAAGTCTCCCCCGGCCACTTTGCCTGCTGTCACTGCATCTGAGAAATGGCGGGATCGGGCGTGCTGTGGGCGGGATGCCGGGCCCGAAAAGACTGATCACGCGGAAGAAGCAAGGGAACCCAAGCGGCGTCTTCCCTGGCGCCCAGGTGCAGGCGCACCAGGGGGTCTTGTTTTCGCACAGCCCCCCGGAAGTATGGGGCCGAACTTTATTTCCGCCGCTCTTGGGCGGCAAAAATAAAGCCGAGTGCGTTTCCCATACGAAAACGTTCTTCTTTTTTGCACGTGTGTTCGGTCTTTTGACGGACAAAGGAAGGAGCATTGCTGAGGCAATGCTCCTTCCTTTGTTTCAGGCCGGGCGGGCGTTTGGTCCATGGGTATGGGCCCGGCGGCGGAATCCGGAGTACCGGCAGGCCCGGCCCATGCCTGCCGACAAGGCTCCTCCGGAGCTCATCCGCCCCGGCGCCGATGGTAGGCCAAAAGCTCCGGCATGCTCTCGCGGGCCGCGGCCAGCAGCGCCCGCAGCACCTCCAACAGCATCCGGCGGGTCTCGTCGTCCACGCTGCGCAGTTTGGAGAGAATGGCCGCAGCGTTTTTCAGCCATCCCTCGGACAATTCCTCCGTGGTATCCGCTCCGGCGGAGCCCAGGATATCGAACAGGGCGTCCACAAACGCCTCCCGCCGCTCCCGGTCCATGGAGGCCACCCAGTTTTTCAGCGTCAGGCTCAAAAACCGGCTGGAACTGGTCACCGTCTCCAGGCGCACGAAGTCCGGCCCCTCCACCTGCCAGGAAAAGGGGTCGTGCTGCAAAAGCCCCACCTGCCGGCTGCGCACCACCGTATAGCGTTCCTCATGGTCCAGCAGCATGCCTACGATGGAGGTCTGCGGGACGAAGGTCCGAATGCGCTCCCGCACCGCCGCATAGCCGGTCTCGTCCAATGCCCCGGCGCAAAATCCGGGTCCATCGTTGTTGTACACTGCCTCCAGCCGGGCCTGCACCGGCTGCGGTGTGTGCGCCGCGGCATACACCGCCAGGTTTCCGCCCTTGGAGTGTCCGCCCACCCGCAGGCGGCCTCTGCGGCGCCGCGCCGCATCCCGCAGATACTCCGCGGCGGAGCGCTGGGCGGGCACCGGGGTCTGGTAGCTCATGTTGAAATCCTCTTTCCAGCCGATCAGCGTACTGTCCGTCCCCCGGTAGGATACGAAATACGCGCCATCCCCCGTATCCACGGTCACGGCGGAAAATTGCTCCTCCGCCGCCGTGTCGACATAGTTTACCGAATCAAAGAGCCGCATGGTACCAAACCGGGCCGTCCCCGCCAACTGTTCCAACAGGCGCAGGGCATCTTCCCAAAATTCCATGCCGCCGCCCCGGCGCTCCTTGGGCCACTGCCCGCCCGCGCGGACAAAGGCCTCCGCCGCCTGACGGATCGTGGCGCCCCCAGGACCCACCAATCCGTCCAGCGCGGCATAGGACAGGCTGCACAGGATCAGGCTGTCCACATCGTTGAAGGGGGACTGCTCCAAGGTCAAATCTCCCCGCCAGATCAGATAATCAAATAGATCGGGCATAAGCGCTCCCCCTCTTTTGTTCTTATGACCAGTGTACTCCAAAGCGCCCCGGCGTGCAACTGATATCAAATCGAGCGGGCTGCAATTCGCAGCCCGCTCGATTTCTGTCATAAGGGTTTCTATTTCAGAGTTAACAACTCTGTATACTCACGCATATCGGGTAAGGTTTCCAATTTGCTGGCTAATTCCACAATCTTTTCACCAACAGAACGGCGCATTTTCCCATATGCATTGAATTGAGCCCAGAATTTTTCTTCAATAAACTCTTTTGTTGGATAGTCATGCATAGAACCGCCATAATCTTCTATATCCTCAAATGACTGCCCATCTGCCAACTCTACAATTACCTTCATCATACTCTTGCCGGGCTCGCACTCAAATACCTCCATCGTAGAACTCTCCGCCAGCGAAATTAGATAGGGATCATTTAGTATGGCAGGTGTCTGCACCAAATCCACTCGTACCGCTCCATGGAGCAATGCGCAACAAGCTGCAAATTGATAGGAGAACAGTGCGTTGGTGTGATTTCTCAAATGGAAGGGATTTGCATAATAGTTAAACCGCATATTGCTTGAACGGAATACCCTTACACGGCAGATCTTATCAGGATCCAAACGTCCCCTCGCTTCAATAATTTTTTTGCGGACAGCTGCGCCGCATTTTGCCGCCGCCGTGGTCGGTATACCGCCTGGTCCCCGCTTAAAGCTCTCTTCTGTATACCAAACCTGTCCTAATCCCTCAAACGCTTTTTCATAGAGTTCCGGCAGAGGTTTCCCATCTTTGACCTGCCTCGTTACCAATCCCCAATGCCCAAAGTAAGGATCCGCCCAGCCGTCCCAGCCGCCTTTCGCCAACTCGCAGGCCATAATGCCCATCTGCGCACTAGCACCATTGTGATATTTAAACTCTTGGGAATAGTCATAATAAGAGTTTGCAGGGTCTGTTGCGTTGCAGGCAGCATAGGTCAACGCAACTTTTGTTTTATCAGCATCCAATTTATAGTATCTGGATGCAAGGGCTGCCGCGGCACTGGAAACCATTAGCATATCAGTAGGCCAGCGCATAGGTAGGGTATACAGAATACGGGCTGTCAGGTCTTCTGCTGCCACATTATTGGCAATGAACTCCGCACCGTTAGTCTGATACACATCCGCCAGCGTCAGGCCCATAGGAATCAGGGTCTCTCCACAGTGGGACGCAATACGATCCCCATGTACATGAAAAAACATATTCCCAAAGTCATTCGCACGCGCGGTAATACTGTTTAACATAACTGCGCTGGGCATTGGAAGCCGTCCCCTGCGTGCAAACAAAGGGGCTTCCTCAATACCACCCCACCGACATAACACCTCAGCTAAGAACTGATCCTCCGGTACGATGGCACCACCCAAAATACAGCCCGTCATATCCAGCAGACGGTCTTTAAAAATGCGGACATTGTCTTCACTCAGCTGGTCATATGTGGTCTCAACCACATTCTTGCACAGCAGGTCAATTCCGATAGGGGGCGCATAGGGGCTATCTAATTTATTCATACAGGCAACGTCCACTCCAACGGGAGGCGCGTATTCAATCATATTCACGACCACCTTTCCTAATATGGTTTTCATACAGATGTCCCATCAGGATATGCGTTACAGAATATAACCTCCGATAATGCAGATGACACTTGCTACAACAATATAGATAAGGTTTGTTGCCACTCCCTTTGTCCACAGGAATTTCTTAGTCATCTCCTCACGTCCCAACAACAGGGGCGCATAGGCAATTGCACCATAGGTCAAAAACGCACACATACCCGAAATGATAATAGCGGTTCCAAGCGGTGTGGCATCAGAGATTTTTCCTGCCAGCACCATTTCTGCGGCAAAAGGCACGGCAACCGCGTTCATAGTAAAGCTGACAGGCATACCGTTGGTTATATTCGTAAAAACAGTGGCAATGATGACGCAGATAATAATTAGAAGAGGCCAACTAGTACCACTGACCAAGGGACCCAATATTTCGGAAATCCATGTCTTAATTCCCAATTCATCCGAACTAATCGCGCTACCTGCCATAGTAAAACAGCCTGTCATAGCCACAATTCCCCACATGGTCTTATTTTTCAGCATCGTAGCGCCATCCACCAAAGGTTTGCCCTCAAAACGAATCATGGTCAGCAATGCCACTATGGCAATCCAGATCCAAGTAGTTCCAATTGTATTATATACCTCTTTTGCGATCCCCCCCAGAAATGCACCGACGAACAGCCAGACAATACCTGCTATCATTGCTACTAACAAAATCTTCTGCCGACTATTCATTTTTTGCTCTTCCGCCTTAAAGCCCAGCTTATCGGCATCAAAACTTTCCAGGGGTGACAGGTCAATGCGCCATATAAACTTGATGAACAACGCATACAAGGCCACAAATAAAATGACGGACAGCGTAGCAGTGATAAAATAAGCCCCTTGATTAAAGGTCAGGCCATAGTTCTCCAGCACAGCGGAGGTAATAGCAATGGAAGACATCTGAACTCCCTTGAATGGGAAAATATAGGCCCCCATACAAGAGATATAGATTCCCAACAGCAACGCCCGTTTTAAATCACTATCCTTTTTGATGCCGCAGGATTCAGCAATACCATCCAGGATTGGATACCAAAGCAGCAGCATGGCCGTAGGACTGCCAGCCAGTGCCGAACAGAGCAGTACCATTCCGAAGAGCGCAAAAATGAACAATAAAGGACGGCCTTTCAGCGCCTTGATTTGCATCATCTTACGTGCAAGAACATTGATGGCACCTGAATCAGACAACGCGCCCGCCAGTGCAGATACCCATATAATCTGCTGGATTGTGGTATTTCCAAACCAGGTCGCCAATGCGCCGTTTGCTGTGGTATACCCGCACATGACCATTGCAAAAATGCCGATGACAGGCGGCCAAAATGTCTGATCAGTTGTTACTGTCATGAGTAAGGCACCAAGAAAGATGCCTAACATACTTACCCCAACCGACGTGAGCGGTCCCCATGCTGGAACAATCTTCCCAAAACCAAACATCAGTAGCAGCGAGATGATACACAGAACAGGATATTTTATGGATCTCTTTTGTGCTAATGCTGACATATTTTTCCCCCGCTTTACTTTTTTGTATCGTTTTCTCTTATCCGTATTCAAGCATTTTACAGGCGGCTTGACATCCTGCACTAATGCTCACATTGCCCGCAGTGGTTACATGGTTTTCCCCTTCGGCAGGGTTGGAGGTCTAAGAGTTTTTGATAAAATTCCACTGGCAGAGGTATGGAAGTCGGCTCTTTCTCCCTCTTTCGTTTTTCTTCCTTATTCTTGGTTACCATTGCCGGTACTGGTTCAGATCCTCCCCCTTCCCTTCCGCGGCGGCGCGGGCCTGCTTGGCCAGGTCGGTATACAGTCCGTACTCATGCGCCTCGCAGCAGGCCGTATAGGAGGGGTCGGTCTTGGCGTTGCGGGGCAGGGGCACATCCTGGCCGCAGAGGATATCCTGCACTTTGCGGATATCCACCTCCCGCACGGTGGTGCCGTCGGCCACAGCCACGGCCGCCGCCACACCGGCCGCCTGCCCGGTCCCCACGCACTGCGGGATCAGGTTCAGCCAGTCGATGGCCACGTCGTCGGCGGACAGATGCCGTCCGGGGCAAAGCAGCCCTTCCACCTTCTGGGGGAGAATGCAGCGGTAGGGGATCTCCACCGGACCGCAATCGTTGATCTGGCAGATCGTGGAATGCCACGCGATCACGTCGTCATGCTTTGTGGCAAAGGCGAAATCGTTGGCCGTCATGACGTATTCGCCTTTCAGGCGGCGGGAACAGCGCGTGCCCAACTGGGGAGCGATATCGTAGAGGAAGGCGTCCCGGAAGGCCATGGGCACCGCCTCTTTCAGATAGGCCAGCACCTGACGCATGGTGGCGCGGGTATCCATCTCCGTCTTGGTCTGGTCGGCGATCCTGGTACAATCCATTGCCGGATGCCAGTTATTGACCCAGCACATGTCGTTCTGATTGGTGGGCAGCGGCAGACACCGAAAGCCCGCCACGGCGCTCAGCCGCTCCCGCAGCGCCGCCGCCGCCTGCGGACGGGTACGCTTCCACTGTTCAAACTGATCCCAGTTGATCCCGCCGATCCGCCAGACCAGCGCCGTGGTGCTGGAGCGGGTGCCGCCGTCGGCCAGGCTGCTGTAGGGCGTACCGGTCTGCGCGAAGATGTCGCCGTCTCCGGTGGCGTCGATGACGACCTTGGCCAGGACCGCCTTGCGCCCCTCCTTGCTCTCGAAGATCACGCCGCGGACCGTGTCTCCTTCCAGGATGGGCCTGGCCCCCCAGCAATGGTACAGCACCCGGATGGCCTGCTCATGCTCCCGGAGCATCTTGTCCATCTCGATCTTGAGTTGATTGGGCTCGAAATAGACCGCCCGGACCAGACGTTTGGGCTCGCTGCGGCTGACGCAGTCGTGGATGGCGCTCCAGGCGTCTACCAGGACGGGATCCTGGCTGCCGATGTCCGCCAGGCCGGGCGCCCGTACCGCCTGGGGAATGCTTCCCAAGCGGGTAAACCACTCCTCCTGGAGCCCCCGGACAAAGGATTTTTCATACCAGGACAAATCGGGCACCATAATCACGTAGCCCCCGGTCACATCCCCGCCCGAGTAGCCGTATCGTTCCATCAGCACGATATTTTTACACCCCGCCCGGGCAGCGGCCACGGCGGCGCTGTGCCCCGCCGCGCCGCTGCCAACCACCAGGACATCGCAGCGCTCGTAGACCTCCAGGCGGCCGCCTGGTTCGAGATAGGTCTCCTTCATGCCATCACTCCTCCATTTTTATATTATCCATAGTAAAATAATAAATTGTTTTACTATAAATGATTATACTATTTTCTCCGACGCGTGCAAGCAAAATCTGTTCTCCCCCATGCTTTTCTCTTTTTCCCACAAATCATTCCCCTGCTTTTTTATAAAATGCACAAAACAAGACCGCCGGAAAGCAATCCTGCTTTCCGGCGGTCTTGGAAACGGGAGCGGGCGAAGGATGCTATACATGCCCCGCCTCATATTCCTTAAGGATCTGATTCAGCTCCAATTCCTTCGCTTCGTGCATTTTTCGCATCAGGCGGTAGTAATCCTCCAGCTCCTGCTTCGTAAAATGCCGGTAGATACGCTGCGTATAGTCGTTTTCGATCTGGAATAACGTCCGCGCCAGCGACAGTCCTTTGGGAAGAAGCCGGACGATAATACGCCGGCGGTCGTTCGGGTGGGCGCTGCGCTCCACAAGCGACTGCTTCTCCAGGGAATCCACGATGTTGGTCATGCTCTGCCGCAGGATCATCAGGTCATCCGCGATCTGAGAGGGCGCCGCCCCATCCGGGTGCTGCATCAAATAGACCAGCGTGCGAAATACCGGGAACGACACGCCGTAGGGAGCCATCAACAGTTCATGCCGCTTTTCGCTGGCCACGGTGTGAAGGTACTGCTCCTCCCGGAAATCCGCCGGCAGCTTGAGCGCATCCTCCGTGTGGTCTTGCTTCTGTTTTTCCTGCTCCATGGGAAACACCGCCATTCGCCCTTGTTATAAACAAGTATATACCCGAATCATCCAAATTGCAATTATCAAGTTCGCGGCAGCCGCGCGCTCTTTCTGACCGGCTGCGCGTTCGGATAAAGCGCCCCCGGTCGATCCGATGATCCATCCAATCAACCGGGGGCGCTTATCGCTCTGCGCAGAAGGTCTGTTGTATTCCAACGGGATCCTCATTCCCGCTTTTGGAGTGTTTTCCGCCCCCGCCTTCCTCCCCCTATCCGCCTGCGGCGCAACGGCTCGGCGCGTTTCATTTCTCCTTTCGCTGAAGCTGGAGGCGGTCGGCGATCATGGCGATGAATTCCGAATTGGTGGGCTTTCCTTTTGCGTTTGAGACGGTATAGCCGAAATATTTTTGCAGCGTCTCCAGGTCGCCCCGGTCCCAGGCCACTTCGATGGCATGCCGGATCGCCCGCTCGACCCGGCTGGCCGTAGTGCCGAAGCGCTTGGCCACCTCGGGGTAGAGTATCTTGGTAACGGCGTTGATGACTTCCATGTCTGCCACCGCGATCAGGATGGCTTCCCTTAGGTACTGATATCCCTTGATATGCGCGGGTACGCCGATCTCATGGATGATAGCGGTGACGGTGCTTTCCAGGCTCACTTCACGCGATCCGTTTCGGGCGCTCTCGCCCTCTCCGTCCCCCTGAAAGGACCCGGCGGCCATCTGGCGGATGCGCTCGATGACGGTGGAGAGCTTGCAGGGCTTCATCATATAGTAATCCGCCCCGCAGCTTGCCGCCAGTTCAGCCATGTTGCCCCGGGCAAAGCTGGAGAGCACCAGCACCCGCGGCCTGGGCGACTGTCCCGCCAGCGCCTGCAGTACTTCCAGGCCGTCCATACGAGAGAGCACCAGGTCCATTACCATCACGTCGGGCTGCTGTTCCCGCGCCAGACGGACGGCCTCCTGCCCGTCCCCCGTCTCGCCGATCAATACAATATCGTCCTCCTCTGCCAGCGCTCCTGCAAAAAGATGACGGAACTCCTCGCTGGCATCGGCCAGTAATACGCTCTTTCGATTTTCCATATTGACTTCCTTTCCACTGGTTTCTCTCCAATTCCGTTTTCTGCCTGGCCACGGCGGTTTACCGGTCGCCTATAATTTACCATATTCAGACAGCAAACGCAAGTATTATTATGGAATTTTTTGGATATTCCGCGCGACTTCATTCGACACAAACGCCGCTTCTTTTTGCCGTGTTTCCACGATCCGACTCCTTTCGCCCCGCTTGGATTCAAAAGAAGCAGGAAGCCGCGCCGGCGGCCCCCTGCTTTGCGGTTTATGCCATTTCCAGCATCCGTTCCATCAGGATGCCGTAGCCACGGGTAGGATCATTGACCAGCACATGGGTCACCGCTCCCACCACTTTCCCATCCTGAAGCACCGGAGAACCGGACATTCCCTGTACGATTCCGCCAGTGGCCGCCAGCAGTACGGGATCGGTGACTTTGATCATCAGGTCGCGGGTATCTTCGCTCCCCGCCGGATATACCCGCATGATCTCCACCCCATACTCCTCCACCGTGTCTCCCGCAATATTGGTGAGGATGCTCGCCTTACCGGTGTGGACCTGCTGACGGGACGCCACTTCCATGGCCGTGTGTCCGGCGGTCAGGCTTTTGTCGGTCAGGGTTCCGAACACGCCGCCCGCCGTGTTGGCACTCAGCGTCCCCAGGTCCCGATCCACCTGAAACGCGCCGTGGAGTTCGCCCGGGGCGCCGCTCTCCCCCTTTTTCACATCGGTAACCTCAGAATACATGATGTTCCCCGATTGCAGCGGCATCAGCAGCGCGGTATCCACGTCGTTGATCCCGTGCCCCAGGGCGCCGAACACGCCGGTGCCGGGGTCATAATACGTCATGGTGCCGATCCCCGCCATGGAGTCCCGGATCCAGGCTCCAAGCTTATACTGTCCGTCCGCACTGCACTGCACCGCCTGGGCGGTCACCTGGAGCTGTTTTCCGTCCCGGCTGGCCCGGATACTCATTTTTTCACCGCCGACCTGCTGCAGAACGCTTTGGACCTCTTCGATGGTGTCCACCTCCGCGCTGTTGATATGCGTGATGATGTCCCCCTCCCGCAGACCGCATTCACGGGCGGGGGCGCTGCTGCCTCCGGCAGCCGCCACCTCGGAAAAGCCCACCACCATCACGCCGTCGGAAAACAGCTTGATCCCCACCGTGCGCCCCATGGGGATCACCCTGCGCCCTTCCGTGTCGTGCTGTGCCGCCTGGGCCGTGGATGCCAGCACGAATGACGCCATCACCGCGATCACCAGCAGCATCCGCACCGCCACAGCCCAGAGCCGTGTCGTTTGTTCCTCCTTCATTCGATCACCCCTGCCATTTTCAGTCAAACCCGCGCATTTTTATCTGTGTTGGAGTCACGGACAAGTTCTCCGCATGCACTCTCGTCCTGCCGGCAATGCGGACGCAGATTTTGTCCGACGTGTTTAATATGACCCGCCTCCAGACAAAAACACGGCCGGTCCGCTGGGAATGAAACGCACCTTTGGCTTGGAAGCGTCTTCCAGAAGCGGCGGCGGCGGCACTCCCGCTTTTATGCTTCCGCTTTTTGGAAGGGCGCCGTCTTTTCCCTATTTTCCAAACCTGAAAAATTTGTTATAATAGCTTTAAAGACGCCTCGCCCGGCAGGATCGTCCAACGGAATGCCGGCCCCGCCCGCTGGCGGCCTTGCCTTGATCGGGGCTCCTTTTTCCGCAAACCAAAGCCGTTCTGCCGGTGGATACAGGGCATACGCGCAGCGGCCGCGCAAACATTGTTGGTATACGGGAGGGATCACCTATGGATCTGAGCCATTTGCAGGACACCGCGTTCGATCTGAACGCCGCCAGAGAGATCGCGGAGTCCTTTACCCAGGCCTGCGGTGCAAACTGCCAGCTGCTCGATCACGATGGTCAGGTGCTCTACCGCAGCCGCCTCTGCGGCGACAGCTGCGCCTTTTGCCGCAGGATCGCTCAACTCACCGGGCAGACCTCCCACTGCGAGAAGGTCCATCTCTACGGCGCCTATCAGGCGGAGCGCTTCGGCGGACGCTACATCTACTTCTGCCCCAGCGGCATGGCCTATTTCGCCGCTCCCATCATCATCGGCGGCCGGGCGGCGGGCAGCTTGGTGGGCGGGCCGGTGCTCATTATGGACATCGACGATTATCTGGCCGGCAGTCCTCCCGGCATGCGGGACGTACCTGCGGAGCTGCTGGAGGAATTCCGCCCCGTCCTGGAGTCCTTTCCCCGGATCGAACCCGCCCGCCTGTCCCACCTTTCCAACCTGTTGTTCGCCCTGTCGGTCTACATCAGCGACAGCAGCTGCACCCTGCTGCTCAACCGGGAACGGGACCAGCAGCAGCAGGTGCTGAGCGAACACATTCAGCAGCTCAAGCTGGACGGCGCCCCCACCGTCTACCCCATCGAAAAGGAGCGGGAGCTGGTCCACGCCATCCGCGAGGGGGATCAGACCGCCGCCCGGCGGCTGCTCAACGAGATCCTGGGGCACATCCTTTTTTCGACGGGCGGGGAGTTTACCGTGATGCGGGCCCGGGCTCTGGAGTTGATGGTGGTGCTCTCCCGGGCCGCCGCCGAGGGCGGCGTGGACATCGAGCAGGTCTTCGGTCTCAACTACCGCTACCTGGCGGAGATCAGCCACCTCCGCTCCACCGACGATCTGATCTTCTGGCTCACCCGCATCATGGAACGGTTTGCCGACCTGGTCTTCAATCTGGTGGATATCAAGCACAAGGATATCATTTACAAAGCCATCGACTTTATGAAAAAGCGGTATCAATCAAAAGTTACCCTGGAGGATACCGCGCTATACGTGGGCCTTTCTCCCTCCTATTTCAGCAAAGTCTTTAAAGAAGAGATGGGCTGCACCTTCAATCATTACCTCAATGAGCTGCGCATCAACAAGAGCAAATCTCTTTTGCTCTCCGGCAACGCCACGCTGGTTGAGATCTGCTCCCAGTCCGGATTTGAGGATCAAAGCTATTTTACCAAAGTCTTTAAAAAACGTACCGGGGTCACACCGGGGAAATTTCGGGAACGCCGGGGCCGTCTGGAGCCGGACAAGGAGCGCAGCGCAGACTGAACCGGCGGGGATTCGAAAGGAATGGGAACTACGATGAGCATTGTGTGCCAAATCTCGGAAGCCATGCAGAAGGGCCGGGCCAAGCTGGTCAAGGAATTGATTTCCGCCGCCCTGGAGGAAGGCGTCTCTCCCAAGGCTATTCTGGAGGACGGATTGCTCGCCGGCATGAACATCGTCGGCGCCAAATTTAAAAAGAACGAGGTTTTCGTACCTGAGGTGCTGATCGCCGCCCGGGCCATGAACGCGGGCACCGCGATGCTCAAGCCCTATCTGACCGCATCCGGGGCGGAGCCGCTGGGCAAGGCCTGTCTGGGCACGGTCAAGGGCGACCTGCACGATATCGGCAAGAACCTGGTGCGCATGATGCTGGAGGGCAAGGGGATCGAAGTCATCGACCTGGGCGTGGACGTCCCTCCCGACCAGTTTGTACAGGCGGCCATCGACAATGATTGCTCCATCATTGCCTGCTCCGCCCTGCTGACCACCACTATGCCCGTCATGGGCGAGGTGGTGGAGCGGGCCAAGGCCGCCGGGATCCGGGACAAGGTGAAAATCATGGTGGGCGGCGCGCCTGTCACCGACCAGTTTGCCCGGACCATCGGCGCCGACGCCTATACGCGGGACGCCGCCTCCGCCGCCGATGTGGCCGCCGGATTTTTGGCCTGACCGGGATCTTCTGGGAATGGTCCTAATACCCACTGCAGAAAAAGCGGCCGTGCGCAGGACGTTTCCTGCGCACGGCCGCTTCCGATTCCCGAAAATACAATGCAAGCCCGTTCAGCCGCCCAAGGTCAGGCCCTGCCCGCCTGAAAGTCCGTCCTTTTCCAGCATCCGCTCCAGGACCTCCACATCGGTGGTAATATCCATGGCATCGTTCTGGAAGAGTTTGTCAAGCTGCTTTTCAAACCCCTCCACCACCTTATCCATCATTCCCTCGATCCGCTTTTTGGCCGAGCGGATGTTCTCCCCCTCAATCCCCTGGGCCTCCATCTGCGCATAGGCGTTGAGGATCTTCAGCGTGGTGGGCAGGTAATACCCCAAAAAGCTCCGAAGCTGCCCCGCCTTGCCCGGGTTCTGCTTCTGGTAGGCGAATATTTTTCCGGTGATCTCGCCGATGCGGTCGATCTTGCGGCTCATCTCCTCATCCGCAATGGCGTCGTTGACCCTGCGGATCTCCCCCAGCACCGCGTCGTCGTCATTGATGTCGAGCGTATCCTTCTCCTCTGCAGCCTCCTCCGGCTGGGGGGCGGGCTCCTCCTCCCGCAGGCCCTCGTCGTTAAGGATCAGACGGCCGCTGCTCATGTCCAGATAGCCGGTAGACAGGATGCCGGTATCCAGCATCTCCTGCAGATCGTCACAGGCCTTGTGGACCGAAATGGGCATTGCCTGGGCCAGGGTGGTGATGGAGATACTCTCCCTCCGGCCGATGAGGGCCAGATACTTCCGGAACCGCTTTGCCTTTTTGGTGCGCTGGGTTCCGGCATAGAGCATGCCCAATCCGCCGCAGAAGAAACCGATTACCGGGGACAGATAGGCAAATGCGGCGATCCCGTCCTCCAGCAGCACCGGCGGCAGAGCGGAGATGAGCGCAATGCCGAAAATGGCGCTCACCACGGCCCCGCCGATGGTCAGTCCCTTGCCCCGATCCAGATTCACCGGCTTGCCCTGGCGGGCGGAGCCGTAATGAGCGCTTCTGCCCCCCGCGGGCGGCGTCTGCCGGCGTGTGCTGCCGGTACCCGGCATTCCCTGGGTGCCCGGCGCCGGCGCGCCGCTCTCCCGCTGGATGTCATAGGGATGACGCGGCTGGCGGCGGCCGCGGGACGCGCCGGTCAGTTTGCGGAACAGCATGATCAGTCCCACCGGCCACACGGGACTGACCAGCAGGATAATGGTGACGATCCAGGAGATCAGATCCCCCGCGTCGGTACCGTTTTTGTCGTCTCGATAGTCTGCCATGAATGCGGCCCCTCCTGTTTCCGCGGGCCACCGGCCCGCCGCTTGGAACAAATGTATTGTATCACATCAGTGTTAAAGTTTCGATGGATAAGTTCTTTAAAAAAGATAAAAGATGAATGATATCCGCAACGGAATCCGAACGCCCGGTTCTTCCGCCATAAAAGGGCGGCCGGCAAGACGGGCCCGGCGGACACGCGGCCGGGCGGAGAACGAAGCCCGCCGCCGTTTGGGCCCCGCATTCCCGTATGGTTTCCCGCCCGGTCTATTTATCATACCGCGAAAGCCCGCCGGTGTAAAGGGCTTTCATGTAACCGTTCTGTAATTGCATTTCCGGACAAAAGGCCCTATAATAGTGTCTATTAAACAAGCCGCGGCGCGGCTTGTTTGCGCCGCTGTTCGAATACATGGCAGCATCCGGCCTTCCTGCGCCGGTTGCTGCGTGCGGTGAACCCACCGCACGCTGAAGGGCGCCCGGGCGCATGGCATTTCCGTGCTTTTTGCGTTGTTTCCTACGCACGGGAACAGGAACCGTATTCTTGCATCCGGAGAGGGATGCTTTGGAGTGATAGCAATGGATCATCAGGGGGGAAAGCGCGTCATCAAAGGCGACCGGAAACCCCGGGGCGCAAAGGCCGTCCTCATCGTCATTCTCGTACTGGCGGCGGTGCTGATCGCCGGATATGTGGGGCTTTGCGCTTATGTGGATCGAGCCGGCACCTTTTTGCCCAACACCGCCATCGCCGGTGTGGATGTGGGCGGTATGACACAGGCGGAGGCTTCCTCCGCTCTGGCCGGGCAGCTTCCCGGCCGCCTGTCGCAGCTGTCCGCCTCCTTTCTCTGCGGCGGCGCGGAGTACGCCGTTTCCGGCGCTGAATTCAGCTTTGATGAGGCACGCGCGGCACAGCAGGCCATCGCCGACCAGCACGGCAGCTTTTTTCTGGGCGGCTGGCACTATCTGTCCGCCCTGCTGGGCCGGGCGGAGTATCCCGTACCGCTGTCTCTGGACGAAACGCCCCGGGCGGTAGCGCAGGCGATTGAGGACTGCACCGACCCCGAGGCGCAGACCACCTGGGAACAGACCGACCGCAGTTTGGTCTTTCGCAAGGGGGTCACCGGGCGCACCGTGGACGTGGCCGCGCTGCTGGACGCATTGGTAGAGCGCTTTGACCATCTGCTGCTGGATGACGAGCCTGCTTCTTACGCCCCCATCGAGGCCCAGATCACCACCGCGCCCCCGGCCGAGCCCGACCTGCAGGCCGTTTACGACGAGCTGTCCGTCGAGGCGGCGGACGCCTACCTGGATCCGGATACCAAGGAGATCGTGGCGTCGGTGACCGGGGTCCGCTTTGATGTGGAGGAAGCCGCCGCCGCGCTGGCGGATACCCCCGAGGGCGGCACCTGCACCGTCCCCCTGCAGCTGGAGGAACCGGAGCTGACCACGAAAGAATTTCAGGAAAAGCTCTTTGCCGACGTGCTGGGCACCTCCACCACAAAATGCGCCGGGCCCTCCACGCGCTGGTACAACATCGATCTGGCGGCCGGCCGGGTCAACGGCACCATTCTCCTCCCTGGGGAGGAGTTCTCCTACAACGCGCTGGCCGGCCCCTACACCGAGGCCGGCGGCTACAAGAAAGCGGGCGCCTACGTGGGCGGCAAGAACATCGACACGACCGCCGGCGGTATCTGCCAGCTCTCCTCCACGCTCTACTGGACCACCCTGAAGGCCAACCTGCAGATCGTGGAGCGCAACAAGCACAAGTACAACAGCGGCTATATGCCCGTGGTGGGTACCGACGCCACCGTGTTCAGCGATTCTCTGGATTTTCGCTTTCAAAACGATACCGACTTCCCGCTCAAGATCGAGTGCTATCAGGACGACAGCCACCGGCTCCATGTGACCCTCTACGGCACCGATACCACCGGCGTCCACGGGGAGCCTTACAGCGTCACGCTGAGCACCGTGGCCTATCAGAACACCTATAAGCCGGACGCCTCCAAGGTGCCCGTGGGCGGCGCGCCCGTGCGGGATGAAGAGTACGCCCGCTACAACGGCATCACCGTAGAGGTCTATCAGAAACTGGTCGACAAGAACGGCAATACGGTAGACACGATCTTCCTCCACAAGGACGCCTATTCCGTTTCCAATCCGGTCTATTATTACAATCCCGCCGACGCGGAGCGTCTGGGCATCGACCCCGCCACCGGCCTGATGACGCTCACCCCGGTCACGCCTGCGCCGTCGGTCACGCCCGCGCCGCAGACGAGCGCCACCCCCGCGGTCACTCCGCCGGCGGAGATCACTCCCATTCCCCAGACGTCGCCCACGCCGGAGCCCTCCGCCGCCCCGACGCCGGAAGCCACCACCCCCGTCAGCGGGCCGGGCATGGAACCGGAGGACACGTCCTCCCCCGCGCCGGAGCCTCCCGCCGCATCCCCCGTGACCGAATGACCGCCCGCCCCCCGCCTCGGCGGGGGGCGGCGTACCTTATGAGGAAAGAAGGACCCGCCATGTTTCAAGGCTTTTCGGAACAGACCGTAGATTTTATGTGGGGCATCCGTTTCAACAATGAAAAGAGCTGGTTCGAGCAGCACAAGGAACTATACAAGAGCTGTTTTTACGATCCCATGCGTGCGCTGGCCGACGAGGTGTACGAGCGTTTTCTGGACCGGCACGGCGAGCTGGACCTGATACGCCGGGTCTCCCGCATCTATCGGGACGCCCGCAGGCTCCACGGCCGGGGCCCTTATAAGGATCGGCTGTGGTGGAGCATGGAACGTCCCTCCGACAACTGGAGCGGAGAGCCGGTGTTTTGGTTCGAGCTGGAGCCGGAAGGCTACTCCTATGGCATGGGCTTCTGGATGGCGCCCGCCGTGACCATGGCCAAGTTCCGCGCCCGGATGGACCGGGACCCCAAGCCCATGGAACAGCTGGCCCGTGCGTTCCGCCGGCAGGACCGCTTCGTTTTGGACGGAGTGGATTACAAGCGCCCCAAAGGGGAAGCCGCCAAACTGCTCGCTCCCTGGTACAATAAAAAGAGCTTCAGTCTGGGGTATGAGGGCCCTCACGACGCGCTGCTCTGGTCCCACGATCTGGCGGACCAGCTGCTGGAAGGCTATGAATTTTTGCTGCCTTATTATCAATATATGATGGACGTGATCGCCGACCCGGATCCGCGCGAACAATAACAAAATTTACAGCGAGACTCTTCTGCCCCACCGCGCATACTAAGTCCGATGGATTTGGAAAGGCGGCGGGCGGATATGAACAAGTTTGGACGGCAGCAGAAGGGGTACGTATTGGCCCTCGCCCTTCTGCTGCTCTCTGTTTTGACGGCGGCGGGGCTGCGGACGGGACATCCTGCGGCGGTGGAGGCGGACGCGGGTCTTGCGGGCGACACGGAGGAATCCCCTTCTGTCCAGACCGGGCAAAAGCTCATCGCCCTGACCTTCGACGACGGGCCGCGCCGCTCTACCACCACCCGTCTGCTGGACGGCCTGGCGGAGCGCGGAGTGAACGCCACGTTCTTCCTCATCGGCGCCCAGGTGGAGGAAAACCAGGACGTGGTGCGGCGCATGGACGAGGAAGGCCATCAGATCGGCCTGCACACCTATGACCATGTGAGGCTCACCGACCTGAACCGGACGGATTTCAACGCCCAGGTGGAAAAATCCCGCGCCCTGCTCAAGCAGGTGCTGGGACACAACGATTTTTTGCTGCGTCCTCCCTATGGAATGCTGGATGAAAGCGTTAAGGCCTGGGCGGGCTGTCCCATCATCCTCTGGTCCATCGACCCGGAGGATTGGAAGGACATGAACACCGAGCGCGAGGTGAAGCTGATTGTCTCAGAGGCGCAGGACGGGGCCATCATCCTCATGCATGACATCTTTCCCGAGTCGGTGGACGCCGCTCTCCAGGTGGTGGATCAGCTCCACGCCCAGGGCTATCTCTTCTGCACCGTAGACGAACTTTTTGCCGCCCGGGGCATTGCTCTGGAATCCGGGGAAATGTACTGGAATGCCTATCCATGAAACCAGGCCCCCGCGCGCCCTCTCCGGGACGCACGGGGGCCAAACCGCCGGAAAAAACCTGCAGAAAGAACGCTGCGCAGAATTCCCCCGCCCGCAGGCGGCGGAACAAAATAAAGATCCGTCCTTTTCCAAAACGCAGGGTGAATGGCCCCGCAGGGGCAAGGGAGGGGCCCCTGGGGGATGCGCCTGGAAAAGGACACTCAGGACGGGCAGGGCAGCTTTTCGGCAGGAAACGAGCCCTGTCCGTCCTGCAGCCTTTTGTCCAAACCAAATCCAGGCGCCTGTCTGCACATGCCTTCCTGCCTCACTCCAGCGTCAGGTAGGCCGCTGTGAGCAGCCCCGCCAGGAGACAGAAGCAGATCATGCCGGGATTTTCAAAAAACAACCTCCATTTGCGCGCCTCCGGGAAGCCGGAGCCGCCGGGGGCGAAGGAGAGCTCCCGGCGCCGGGCGAGGAAAAAGGTCACCCCCAGCACAATCGCCGTCAGTACGAACACGCCCAGCGCCGCATCGCCCCAGGCGCCCACCCGCTCCAGCAGGGGCGCCAGGGCCACGGACACGGCATTCACCAGGGCGTGGAGCAGCACCGTCTGCCAGAGCCGCCCGGTCCGCAGCATCACATAGGCAAAAATCACCCCCAGGGCAAAGGCGTAAAACATCTGGTTCAGGTTTCCGTGGAACAGGCCGAAGCACAGCGCCGAGGCGAACACGGCAAACCGGTCCCCATAGGGCCGCAGCCGGTCCAGCAGCAGGCGCCGGAACATCAGCTCTTCCGCCGCGGGCGCGATCACGCACCCCAGCAGCAGATTCAGTGCCGCAGGGTAATTCTGGATGCTCTCGACCGGGTTGCTCACCGGCGCGCCCCGCAGCTGCCCGACGACCCACAGAAGCGCCAGCGTGGCATAGTTGGCCAGGTACAGGGCCGCCAGAGACATGCAGTACGTCTGAAAAAAGCGTACCGGCCCCAAGGGCGCGCCCCGCACCGGGCCCGGCGCGGCCGGCGCGGGGCGGATCACCAGGCAAAATACCGGAACGCTGATCCCATAGACGGAAAGGACGCAGAGCAGCCACAAAAACAGGCTGTTCCCCGTCAGGCCGGGCGCACAGACGCCCACGATCAGGAGGATCCCCGCCTGCGCCAACAGCATGGAGAGCATCTGGGCAAACAGCGCCCAGCCCAGCCGCGAAAAGTGCTGGCAGTGACCGCGCAGCAGCCGCGCCGTCTCGTCTGAGCGCGTGCTGTGCCATGGCTCGTACATCCGCGCCCCTCCCTCACAAGATATGATCCGCTCCGATGCATGCCGCGCAGCGCAGCGCGCAGCAGCTACTTTGTCCATTCTATTATATCAAGTTTTCTTCCCTAGAGCAAGAAACAAAATATTGACTTATTTTTGGTTCGTGATACAATATATAGTATTACAATCCGTTGTTCGGAGGAGAGTGTCTTATGCCTATTTCTGAGAACGCCAAGGCCGTGCTGGAGCGGCGCTACCTGGCCCGAAACGAAGCGGGCGAGCCGATTGAAACGGTGGACGGCCTGTTCCACCGGGTCGCCGATGCGGTCGCCGCAGCCGACGCCGTCTTCGATCCCAAGGCCGATGTGGCGGCCACCGCCCGTGCGTTTTACGGGATGATGACCGAGCTGGATTTCCTGCCCAATTCCCCTACGCTGATGAATGCGGGCCGTCCGTTGGGACAGCTGTCCGCCTGTTTCGTGCTGCCGGTGGCAGACTCCATGGAGGACATTTTCGACGCCATCAAAAACGCCGCCCTCATCCATAAGTCCGGCGGCGGCACCGGCTTCTCCTTTTCCCGGCTGCGGCCCAAGGGCTCCACGGTGAATTCCACCGGCGGCGTGGCCAGCGGCCCGGTGTCTTTTATGAAGGTCTTCAACGCCGCCACCGAGGCGGTCAAACAGGGCGGCACCCGGCGTGGGGCCAATATGGGCATCCTCCGTGTGGACCACCCGGATATTATGGATTTCATCACCTGTAAGAACAACACCTCCGAGATCACAAACTTTAATATTTCGGTCGGCATTACCGAGTCCTTTATGGAGGCGGTGGGCCGGGACGGGATGTACGACCTGGTGGACCCGGCCACGGGCTCCTCCACCGGCCAGCTGCGGGCCCGGTCGGTCTTTGACGCCATTGTCACCTCCGCCTGGCAGACCGGTGAGCCGGGCATCCTCTTCCTGGATCGTCTCAACCGGGACAACGCCGTCCCGGCCCAGGGGGAGATCGAGTCCACCAATCCCTGCGGGGAGCAGCCCCTGCTGCCCTATGAAAGCTGTAACCTGGGTTCCATCAACCTGGTCAACCACCTGAAACGGACTCCGGAGGGCTATACGCTGGATCAGGACAAGCTGGAGCGCACCATTTGCACCGCCGTTCACTTTCTGGATAACGTCATCGAGGTCAACCAATACCCCCTGCCCCAAATCGGGGAGACGACCCGTGCCACCCGGAAGATCGGCCTGGGTGTGATGGGCTTTGCGGATATGCTGCTCTACCTGGGCGTTCCTTATGACAGCGAAGAGGGCGTGGCCCTGGCCCGCGAGGTCATGGACACGGTAAATGCCGTCGGTCATCAGGCCAGCCGCCGGCTGGCCGAACAGCGCGGCCCCTTCCCCCTCTTCAGCCAGAGCATCTATAAGGACGGCGCGCCCCTGCGCAACGCCACGGTCACCACCATCGCCCCCACCGGCACCCTGTCCATCCTGGCGGGGGTGAGCAGCGGCGTGGAGCCGGTGTTCGCCTACGCCTATATCCGCAACGTCATGGACAACACCCACCTCATTGAGACCAACCAGATCCTGAAGGATAAGCTTCTGGAGGCGGGCGTCTATTCCGACGCGCTGATGCGCCAGATCGTGGAGCAGGGTTCTCTGGCCCACGTGGACGGCATTCCGGAAGAGATCCGCCGGGTCTTCGTCTGCGCCCATGACGTATCCCCCATCTGGCACGTAAAGATGCAGGCCGCGTTCCAGCAGTACACCGACAACGCAGTGAGCAAGACGGTCAACTTCCCCCATTCCGCCTCCAGGGAAGAGGTGGCCGAGGTCTACCGTCTGGCCTATACCCTGGGCTGCAAAGGCACCACGATCTATCGGGACGGCAGCCGCAGCGAACAGGTGCTCAACATCGGCAAGGTCAACGACGGAAGGCAGACCTCTGCCGACCCTGCCCACGAATACGGCCACATCCTCCCCCGGCAGCGTCCGGCCGTAACCACCGGCTTTACGGAAAAGGTACGCATCGGCTGCGGAAACCTGTATATCACCGTCAATTATGACGAAAAGGGCATCTGCGAGGTGTTCACCAACACCGGCCGCGCGGGCGGCTGCCCCAGCCAGAGCGAGGCCACCGCCCGCCTGGTGAGCGTGGGCATTCGTTCCGGCATGGACCCCAAGGAGATCATCCAGCAGCTCAAGGGCATCCGCTGTCCCTCCTGCCTGCGGCAGCAGGGCGTACCCGTCACCTCCTGCCCGGATGCCATTGCCAAGGCGTTGGAGAAGGTGCTCAAGGTCTCTCAGCAGAGCCACGACCCCATCCCCGCCCCCATGAGCGAAACGCCGTCCGCGCCCATTCCCCGGCCCGGCATGAGTCCTGCGGAGGCCAAGCTGGCAAAGTTCTGCCCGGAATGCGGCAGCAAGCTGGAGCATGAGGGCGGCTGCGTCACCTGCCGGGACTGCGGCTATTCCAAATGCGGCTGATATGAATTCTCAATAAAACGATTCCATCGTTTTATTGAGGCCGCTGCAAGCGGCCCGGCGGCGCAGCCGCCAAGACGTGCGTGTGGAATTGTGCGGTGTTGCCTAAAGGTTTTTAGCAAGAAACAGGATTATGCCTGGCTCCTCCTGTTCGCTGAGGATCGGATGGAACACGTAAAAAAACGGATCGTCCCCCGCTGCGCTCTGGGGGGCGATCCGTTTTTTACGACCCTTTGGGGGCTCAGGCCGGGCATTGTGGCATAGCGGCAGCCTCATTTTTGGAAATAATTGTATAATAACGTCCCTCTTTTCCGCCCGGACCGGGCAGGGGTGAAGGAGGGATGCCGAATGGCACAGTATACACCCCATTACGGGCTCCACCAGTGGGAGCCGGAGGACAGCTTTTTACGGGAGGATTTCAATCAGGATCTGGCCAGGATCGACGCCGCCCTGGACCAGATGTCCGGCTTTGTATGCGGCAGCTTCACAGGAAACGGAGGGACCCAGGAGATCTCGCTTGGCTTCCGCCCCAGGCTTCTGATCATGGTGGAAGATGAGACCAGCCATAAAATGTGTATGGCTGCGGACGGGCTCACCTATGACTACATCTGCTTTACCGACACCGGCTTTCAGGTGACCTACAACAGCACATACGTTTATATTGGCAACCGCCGGAGCACCACCTACACCTATCTGGCCCTGCGGTGAGGGCAAAAACGGAACCCCGGGCAAAAGCCCGGGGTTCCGTTTTTTGTTTGACCAGAAATTTCTCGAAGGAAATTACTGGTTGGTCACCGTAAGGGTCGGGGTCTGGTTCGCGTCGCTAACCGTAATGGTAGTGGGGCTGACCTGCACGCTATCACCTTCAACGGTAACGTTGTGCTGACCATTGGCCAGATACAGAACGTCATCGTTGTAAACGGTCATGCCATCCACCTTCACAGTGACGCTCTTGCCGCTGTTGTTGACGATGGTCAGGTCGACCGCATACACGCGGGTCAGGGTGAGGTTGTAGGTGATAGAGGTGCCATCCTTGTAGACCACGGTAGCCGTCGCGATATTGGCGGGCACATTGACGGTCTCAATGTCGCTGTCGTTCAGATGCTCACGCACCAGAGCGGCAACCTGGCGGGCAGTCAGGCTGGCGGCATAATGGTCGATATTCAGGGTGCCCGTAGTGGGCTCGCTGACCTTGGTGTAGCCGTACACGGGATCAGTGGGCTTCTCAGGGGTAGTGGTATCCTTATCCCAGATGAAGGCGGTACGGATCACGCTGCCGTCGGTGGTGGTGGGGATGATAACGGCGTTCACATCCACATAAGTGAAGGTGCCGGCCACGGGCTCGTCAGAGGCGGAAGTCATGTCGGTGACATCCCACACCTTGGCGCTGTCGGGCAGAGCGTAGTAGACATTGCCGTTGACGGTGCCGACCTTCAGCAGGTTGGCGGTCTGGGCGTTCTGCACGCTGCGGGACACGACGCTGTAGGTGCCGTCGCTGTTGGCAACATAGGCATAGGCCTTCTTGTAGGCGCTGTTGTCCTTGTTGTCAAAGTCGTAGCCGCCGTCGTCCTTGATCTCAATCTCCTTGGTGGTGCCGTCCTCAAAGACCACGTTCAGCCACAGCTCGTCAGAGGCGGTGTAGGCGTTGCGGTTCAGGACGAACATGTAGTCGCGGCTGGAAGCGGTGGTGTTGGCGTTGAAGAGGATGACCTCAGCCAGCTTGGTGGGCACCAGCTTCTTGGCGTCATTCTTCTGCAGCACGGGATAGACCTGGACAGCAGTGTTGCCCTGGTCGGCCTCGACCTTGCCCATGTTCTGCCAGCCGATCGCCACGCCGTAGTTCTTGCTGTCGGTGTAGTAGAAGGCCACGGTGTTGCGGTCGATGGCGTAGGTCACGTCGGTCTGAACGCCGTCAGCCTTCAGGACCACGCTGGCATCGCCGGAATCGTAGGTCTTCTTCAGGGTCCAGTCGGTGTTGGGGCCGCCCTTGTCAACAACGTTCACGGACTTGGCGTTGGTGGCGATGTAGGCGTACTCGCCGCCGGCCTGGTTGCCGTTCTCGGCCACATAGCCGTCATTGCCCAGAGTGTGGGTCTTCAGCACGCTCTTGATGGTCAGCACGTCGTCATCGGACAGGGTGTAGGTGATGACCGTGCCGATCGCGGCGCCCAGGGTGTTGTCAGTGGCCTGGTTCACGTCGCGGGTGCCCAGATAGGTCTCCAGAGCGGCATCGTCAGCAAACGCCTTGCTGCTGCCCACGGAAGCCTTCCAGTTGATGTCATAGGTGGCCTCGGTGCCGTCAGCCTTCAGGACCTTCACCATGCCGGACTTGGTCAGGGCGTTCTGGGTCCAGGCGGAATTCAGGACCAGAGCGTAGTTGGTCACGGTCTCCTCAGCGGGACGAATGGCGACCACATACTCGCCGGTGGAATCCAGGATGAAGTCATAAGCGGTGTCGAAGCCGGGGTTGGTGTTGGCCTTGCCGATCTCGAAGTGGGTCAGGTCAACGTCCACCAGGGAGGCGGCGTCGGGGATGAAGGACTGCTTGTAGGTCTCGCCCTCGACGGTGATGTACAGCTCGCTGGCCTTGTCGCGGTCAACGCGGGTCATCTTGCCGGTGACGATCTCGGGCAGGGAGATGTAGGTGCGGCCGCCGTACTGGACGTACAGCACCACATCGTTGGTAGCGACCTCGTCGTTGAAGACCACGTTCTCGAAGTCCTCGGAGAAGGAGTCAGCCTTCTGGGTCAGCTTGCCGTTGTTGTCGCGGGCATAGCTGTACAGGGAGATGGTCTCGTTCTTCACGCTGTAGGAGCGGACCTCGGAGAGGGTCTCCATCAGGTACAGAACATAGTCCACAGTGCCGTCGTCATCGTTGTCGATGACTTCGACGGAGATGCCGTTCAGGTTGAACTTGGCGGTATCATAGTACTCATTGATGGCGGCCTCAGCAGCAGCCTGAGTCTTGTAATAGCCGTAGTTCACATAGTACTGGGTGTCGCCGTCGGCGGCCAGGCCGGTGCCCTTCAGGAACTTGGCCAGGGTGTCGCTGTTGGCGGTGGTGGACTTGATGACGTTCACGTCGTCCTTGGTGGACACGCCCAGAACCTTGGAGTTGGAGAGGATGGTGGTCTTCTCAATGTACACGGTCACGGTCTTGCCGATCATGTCCACGGTGCTGTCCATGCTCAGGGACAGATCGCCGACATACTCCTTGGACTCGCCGGTGACGGTGGAAGCGGTGGTGGAGCCGTACAGGACGACCTCCTCCAGGTTGGTCTTGCCGGAACGCAGGGCGGCGTCAGAGTCGGTGCCGTCCAGCTGAGCCCACTGGTTGCCGGTCACAACGCCTTCCAGCTTGTACACGCCGTACATGGTGGACAGGATGGTGCGGTGATCGGAGAAGGCGATGGCGTAGCCGTTCTCATACTTCTGGATCATCTCAACGTCCAGGGCGTTGTAGATCAGCAGAGCGGCGTCGTCACGGCTCAGGGGGAGCATGATGTTCTTGGTGAAGTTGCGGAACAGGCCCAGGCTGGAAGCCTTGGCGTTGGTGTTGATGGCCCAGTCGGTGCCCACGAAGCCCTCGATGGAGGGATCGTAGCCGGCGGCCACCAGCAGCATCTTGGCGGCCTCGGCGCCGGTCACCTCGGCGGCGGGGTCGAAGCGGCCGTCGCCGCGGCCGGCGATGATGCCCAGGGTGTAGCAGTAGTTGATGTGGCCCTTGGCCCAGTTGTCGCCGATGTCGGTCAGCTTGCTGTCCACGCCGGAATACAGCGCGTTGTTGTCAACGCCCTGATTCATGATGACGGAGATCATCTTCGCCATCTCGTCGCGGCGCACGGTCCCCTCGGGATCGAAGCTGCCGTCGGTCTTGCCGTCGATCACGCCCAGGGTGGTGAGCATGGAAACGGCATCCTTGTTCACGATCTCATCGCGGTCGGTGAAATCGTTGTAGCTCACAGCGGAAGCGCCGACGACCATCATGCCGATCAGCATAACGGCGGCCAGAGCCAGGCTGAGAGCCCGTTTGAGGTTTCTCATCTGGAATTCCTCCTTCTAAATTTTAGAGTTCCGGGCCGTCATGCCTCGGGTTTGGCATTACTTACCAGCCAAGTATGACTCCCCTTGCCTCTGTGATGACTATAAATCATCTTCCGTCCCCCGTCAACCGCTTCGGGCCATTTGTAACAAAGCTGTAAAACAAGCCATGCCTTCCATTTATATATAATGTATGGCCGGGCGGATGCACGTCTGCGTACATCCAGGGCGGGCGGACAGGCCGCGGACACTGGAATTTTTTTCGCGCCCCGGGAAACTTTCCGCCTTCGGCGCCGTCTAAATTTAAGGATAACTTAAGAACTTGTCACTGGATTGTAATTCCATACGCCCTGCCCGGGTGGTACAATGGCAAGCAGAGTACCGTGAATTAGGAGGAAGGAAACATGACGCAACAGCAAACCCCGGTTCTGGACCAGGTCGCGGCCGCCGCCGCTGCGCCGGCGACGCCGCCTGCAGCGCCCAGCGGCAAGCGCAAAAAGAAAAAACACAGCGTGGGCAAGATCATTCTGGCCATCGTCCTCATCGCCGCGGTGGTGATCGGATTGATCGCAGCCCTTTATTTCCTGGTGTTCAAAAAGGATGATTCCAAGGGTACCGCCATGACCGATTTTGTCAGCCGCGGTTCCATTCAGAGCGTGGTGGAGGGCAGCGGCTCCACCCGGGCCAAGGATTCGGCCACCGTCAGCCCCACCGCAGGCGGCACCATCCTGGAGCTGTATGTGCAGGAGGGCCAGCAGGTGACCGAGGGCGAGCAGCTTTACCGGATGGACGACACCGCCGCCCAGGAGGCGGTGACCGCCGCCCAGGAGACGGTGAACAAGTGCGCCAAGGACCTGCAGGCCATCTATGATTCGGCCAAGGATCTGACCATCTCCGCGCCGCACTCCGGCAAGCTGATGGAGGTGGCCGACCTGAAGGTCGGAAACACGGTGAACGCCGGGGACCCCATTGCCACGCTGGTCAACGACACCAAGCTGCGCCTGTCCCTTTACTATAACTATACATACGAAAACGAGATCAGCGTGGGGCAGGCCGTGCAGGTCTCCATCCCTTCCGTCATGTCTACGCTGAGCGGCAAGGTGGAGCAGATCAACAAGGTTCGCTTCATCTCCCCCGAGGGCGGCATCTATTTTGAGGTTGTCCTTGTCCTGGACAATCCCGGCACGCTTACCGAGGGGATGGACGCCTCGGCCGTCCTTACGGCTGCCGACGGCACCCCCATCTACCCCTATGAGAACGGGCAGTTCAAATATTACGAGACCACCAAGATCACCGCCAAGGTCAAGGGCCCCGTGGAGTACGCCGGGCTGCTCAACTATGCCGACGTGAAAGCGGGCCAGCTGCTGGTCCGGCTGGGCGCCGAGGACAATCAGGAGGAGATCTCCGCCAAGCAGGACGCCCTGAAGACCGCGCAGGAGAAGCTGGATACCGCCTTGAAGGAGCTGAGCAATTACAACGCAGTGGCCCCCATTTCAGGCACCGTCCTCTCCTGCAGCCTGAGCGAGGGCATGGAGGTCAGCTCCGGACAGGGCATCACCATCGCCGACACCAGCGTCATGACCGTGGATATCAGCATCGATGAGCGGAATATCGGCTACGTCAAGACGGGTATGATGGTCAATATCGACCAGTACGGCACCCCCTATATGGGGATCGTGGAGAGCGTCTCCCTGACCGCCAAGGGCGAAAACGGCGTAGCCTCCTTCCCCGCCGTGGTCAAGGTGGACAATCCCGACGGCAGCCTCATGACCGGCATGTACGTCAACTATTCCTTCGTCGCCAGCCAGTCCGACGACTGCCTGACCGTGCCCGTCCAGGCGGTCAAGTACGTCAGCTTTGCCGGGATCGAAGGCTTCGGCGGCACAAACGGCGACGGTATGACAAGCGGTACGGATGGGATGGGCGACGGAGCCATCGCAGACGACGGAGCCGTTGTGGACGAGGAAGCGGGCGGCGACGCCGAGGCCGCGCCCCAGTCCTACGCCGGCGGCGCTTCCGCCAAACCGCTCATGGCGGTGGCCGTGCCCATGCCTGCGGGCGGCGGCTCCTCCGGCAGCTACGCCGGCGTCAGCGACGACGGCACCGGCACCATCGTCTTTGTCCGTTCCGAGCAGATGCCGGAAAACGGCATTGCCGAGCCGGACCCCTCCTGGGAGTGTCCTGAGGGCTTCTGGGCCGTACCGGTGGAGGTGGGCCTTGCCGACACCACCCGCGTGGAGATCATCAGCGGCCTGAACGAGGGCGACGAAGTCTTCATCGGCTATGAGACCCAGCAGGCCGACAGTTGGGGTTGACGCGATGCTCATAGATGTAAAAAACCTCTTCAAGATCTATAACGAGGGGGAAGAGAGCGAGGTGCGGGCCCTGGACGGGGTCTCCCTGCGCATCGACCGGGGCGAGTTCGTGGCCATCATCGGGGCGTCCGGCTCCGGCAAATCCACCCTGATGAACATCCTCGGCTGCCTGGATATCCCCACCTACGGGGACTATCATCTGGATGGGGTGGATGTGACCGAGCTGACCGACCGGCAGCTGGCCCACGTGCGCAACAAGCAGATCGGCTTCATCTTTCAGGGGTTTAACCTGATCCCCGCCCTCAACGCCTGGGAAAACGTGGAGCTGCCCCTGATCTATCAGGGGATGTCTCCCTCCCTGCGCTCGGAACGGACGGAGGAAGCGCTGGAGAAGGTGGGCCTGGCGGACCGCTCCCGCCACAAGCCGACCGAGATGTCCGGCGGCCAGCAGCAGCGGGTGGCCATCGCCCGCGCCATTGCCACCCACCCGCCGATCATCATGGCCGACGAACCGACCGGCGCCCTGGATTCCCGGACCGGCAAGCACGTACTGGAAATCCTGCACCGGCTCCACGCGGACGGCTCCACCATCATTCTCATCACCCATGACAACGGCATTGCCGCCACCGCCGAGCGGATCATCCGCATCTCCGACGGCCGGATCCTCTATGACGGGGACAGAGAGGGGGCCTTCCAGTGAATCTGAATCAAGCCTTCAAGATCGCGGCCAAATCCATCGCGGCCAAGAAGGGCCGCTCGGCCCTGACCATGCTGGGCGTCATCATCGGCCTGGCTGCGGTCATCATCCTGGTGTCCTACGCCCAGGGGCAGAATCAGCAGATGCGGGCCTATTATGAGAGCCTGGGCACCAACGTTATCAATATCGAGGCCAGCTCCTGGAACAGCCAGGGAATCTCCGACGCGCTCTACAATTACTGCATGGAGCTGGACGAATACGTTCTGGGCGTTACGCCCAACATCCAGATGTACAACCAGACGGTGGTCAAATACGGCGCCAAGACCCTGGACAACTATCAAACCAGCTGGGAGGAGAGCCCTCAGGTCGTGATGGGCAACCAGCAGTTTGCGCTGTGCAATAACCTTACGGTGGCCAAAGGCCGGGACCTGTCCTATCTGGATATCCAAAAGTACAGCCAGGTCTGCGTGCTGGGCTCCAAAATGGCCAGCATGCTCTTCAACTACGCCGACCCCATCGGCAAGACGATCACCATCAACGGCACGCCCTTCGAGGTGGTGGGCGTGTTCGAAGAGAAGGACCCCAACAATTACAGCGGCGTGGACCGCTATATCCTGGTGCCCTACACCATGACGCGCCTGCTCAACAGCAGCACCTCCTGGAGTTCCTTTGTGGCCAAGGCGAAGGATTCCGCCTCCACCACCCGGGCCATCACCCTGCTGGACGGCTTTTTGAAGGGCCTGATCGGGGAGAACGGCTACTACTATGTCCAGACCCCCAACCAGTGGCAGGAGCAGGGGGAGGCGCAGGATAAGCTGCAGCAGCGCTTTCTGGGCGGCATCGCAGCCATCTCCCTGGCGGTGGGCGGCATCGGCATCATGAACATCATGCTGGTCACCGTTACCGAGCGCACCCGCGAGATCGGCATCCGCAAGGCCATCGGGGCTGAGCGGCGCAGCATCATCGCCCAGTTTTTGATCGAGGCCTGCATGATCTGCGGGATCGGCGGTATTTTTGGTATCGCGGCGGGCTATATCGGCACGCTTATTGTTGGCAAGCTATCGTTCAATATGATATTATGGCCAAGCGTGGGGGTCACCGTTGGCGCGTTCTTCATCTCGGTTGCGCTGGGCGTGATCTTCGGCCTGTACCCCGCCATTAAGGCCTCCGGCCTCCAGCCGGTGGTGGCCCTGCGTGCGGAATAAAGGAGAGAGTGGAATGAGAAAACTGAAACGACTGATCGCCTGCCTGCTGACGGCGGCCATCCTGGCCGGTCTTTTGGCGGCCTTGCCCGCTTCCGCCGCAGGCGCCGGCAGCTTTTACGACATTACCGATGAAGCGACCGCCAACGCCGCGGAGGTACTGCGCCTGCTGGGCGTGGTGAACGGTACCGGCGGCGGCGCGTTCCGGCCTGCGGGCACGCTGACCCGGGCCGAATTCTGCAAAATGACCATTGAGATCATGGGCCTGGGCGGCGAGGAGCCCGCCCAGCGCAACCGCACCATTTTCCAGGATGTGGGCCCCTCCCACTGGGCCCGCGGCTATGTAAACCTGGCCTCCACCACCACCCTGGGCGGCGGGGAAGACAAGGCGGGTACCCGCCTTATCATGGGCGTGGGAGACGGCACCTTCCGTCCCGACCGCGCCATCACGTACGGCGAGGCGGTCACCATCCTCATGCGGGTGTTAGGCTACGGCAGCGGCGATGTGGCCTCCGGCGCCTACTGGTACGACGGCTATGTGGCCGTGGCGCGGTCTTCCGGCCTTTCCGACGGTCTGAGCCTCTCCGGCTCCTCCACCATTACCCGCGGTCAGGCGGCCCTGCTGTTTTATAACCTGCTCTTTACCAGTCCCAAGGGCAGCACGGAACTCTATCTGAAGCAGCTGGGCGGCGAGCTGACCGGCAGCCTGGTCATCCTGTCCACGGACGCGGTGGCGGAGGACGGCACGACCGGCTCCGTGATGACCTCCGCCGGCACCTACAAGACCGACCACAAGGGCTTTGACGGCAGCCTCAACGGTACCCGCGGCAAGCTGCTGCTGGATCGCTCCCAAAAACTGCTGGCCATCCTGCCGGATGAGGACAGCACCTTCCGCACCGCCACCATAATGGGCAGCCCCCAGGCCAATTCCATCCCTCTTCTGGGCGATGAGACGGTATCCGTCAAGCTGACCACGGCGGTTTACCAGAGCGACAGCAGCGAACCCACGAGCTATGAAAAGATCTGGACCGGCCTGCGCACCGGCGCCAACCTGGTCCTGTGCTACAACGGCTCCGGCAAGCTGGACTACCTCTACCTCCGCTCCTCCAGCGACGCGGTGAACGAGGACAACGTACTGGTGGCGAAGAACAAGCCCAACGGCGCCACCAATCCCTTTGCCTCCCTGGTGACCGGCTCCGGCGATTACCAGATTTATAAAAACGGCGTCCCTGCCGCAGTGTCTGATCTGCAACAGTATGACGTAGCCACCTATGACGGCGGCTCCAACACGCTGTTCGTTTCCGACCTGAAGCTCACGGGCATCTACGAGGACGTCTATCCCAACACGGCGGCGCCTTCCACCATCACGGTGCTGGGCACTCCGTTCACCGTGCTGCCCAGTGCGGTGCAGGATCTGAGTACGTTCCAGGTCGGCGACCGGCTGACCCTGCTGTTGACCTCCACAGGCCAGGTGGCCGGAGCGGTGCCTACTTCTGTGGCAAAGTCCAATGCGGTGGGTGTGGCCGACGTTGCCTCCAAAGACAATGTGACCATCGAGCTGTTGGACGGTGTGATCAAGATCACCGGCAAGACTCAGTATACCGAGCCGGCCGCCCAGAAGCTCAACGGCAGTCTGGTGACGGTCTCCTCCGCCGAGCGGGGCTATCTGAGCCTGACCAAGGTCCAGGGCAAGGCGGCCGCCGCCCCGCTGGATCTGACGAAAAACACGCTGGGGACCAAGGACCTCTCCGCAGGCATCCGCTTCTTCGAACAGGTCGGCAACGGCAAGCTGGCTGAGATCGAGCGCAGCGACATTGCCCTGACCAGGATCCCCGCCGCTCAGATCACCTACGTGGGCTACGACTGGGCCGGCCGCGTAGACAAGGTAGTGCTGAACGATGTGACCGGCGACCGCTACGAGTACGGTCTGATCTACTACCAGCCTGCCGGGATGTATGAGGAAAAGGTCTGGAACAATGAAACGCAAAAATGGGATACCATCAGCTCCTACCGCAACGGCACCATCCGGGTCACCAACGGCAGCGGTGCGATCTCCTATGTGGTCGGAAGCGTGGCCGGCGCCAAGAGCGGCTATATGGGCGGCATCGCAGGCTCCATGGATCAGGTGGACGACCATCAGATGCTGGCGGGCTTTGCCGCACTGCAGTCCGTCACCGGCCTGCGCCGCGCTCAATTCGACGCCGAGGCCATGACCCTCACCACCAACAGCATGATCCTCCCCATCTCCGACCAGGTACAGATCTATAATGAGGCTACCAAGACCTGGTACACCGCCAAGGACGGCGGCCATCGGGAAAACCTGCAGCAGGCTCTGGCATTCTCCGATGATCTAAGCGTCTATTATGATAAGACGCCGGAGACAGGCGGCAAGGTCCGTATCATCGTCATCAAGTAAACATACACGGCAGCGACGGCGCAGGCAAAATGCCTGCGCCGTCGTTTTTTGTGCTTTTCAGAGCATGTCTACCAAATGTCTACCATTGGAACCTTTGAGCCGGAAAAGCCAACTTTTTTCGTTCTGACGTACCATTCTCCTTATAAAATTCGGAGTGCAAGGAGAGTCATACACCCCTTGCACTCCACTAGATTCTACCACAGACCAACAACGCTGTAAAGAATCCGACGTAAAATACTGATATCCGAGTTCTCCACGCTGTACATCCTGCACAGGAACAAGGTCATGCAAGTGGAGTCCAAAAACTATTGCATGGTAATGAGGACGAAAAGTTTGGGAGCCATACTCACCACAAGCATAGAATCTAATCTGGTCATCTGGGAACGCTTTACGCAGCCGCTTCATGAAGAGCTGCCAATCACGCTTACGAAGTGAAAGAGACTCTTGAGCCTCACCAGTCTCCGGATCAGCATAGTAAGACACTGGAACATGATCTTCATTGTAAGTCAACGTGATGAAATATGCGGAATCATGATACTGTAGCTCCAGCATACACCGATTAGCCCATTCACGGGAGCGATCAATACGGCAGCCATCACAATAACCGCAGGGAATCTCAAACCAATTCAGAAAGGACTTCACACGGTAAGGCGAAATCTCAGGCACAGCAACAGCACGAATCTTGCCTTTCTCATCCATCTCAAGGTGATGCACCTCATAAGGGACGATCTTCAAATTGCGCTTACCAGAAGGAAGAGTACCAATCTCAAATGCTTTCATAGGATGAAAACAACTCAGTTACAACACCCTCTCCGTACTCGGAAATCTGGTGGTGTCAGTGGGAACCAATATATCAAGTATGTATTGGTTCCCACTGAAACGCCCTCCAGCCTCAGTCGCGAGATCTACGACCAACACCCTGGCGACGACCAACACCACGACGCGCGGAAGAAACTCCGCTACTCTTACCAGAAAACAAATCAGTAATAGAACTCCACAAATTATTCAAAGAACCAGACAAACCACGACCACTAGAATTATCACCAGAATCAAGAATAGAGCCAATACCTTGCCAAAGATTAGAAGGAAATGCAGACTTCAAATCAAAATCATGCGTAAAACCAGCCTCCTGAAGCTGCCTATTAACATCAGCATTAAAAGCAGCGACCTCACGAGTAGTCATAGCATTCACATCATAGCCATACTTAGCAGCAGAAGCATGAATCGCAGCCGCAACCTTCGAGGCAGCAGCAGACTGATCAGAGGCATACTTAGTACCAGCAAGAGACTGATCGGACACGTAGCGAGTAGCAGCAGCCTGAATATTAGCAGTATCCAACTGTGTTTGCGCCTGCAACTCACTAGTATATTTAGACATAGCAGTATACTTATCAGCAACAGCCTGATTAGACTGAGCAGACACGCGAGTAGCCTCCAAAGACATCATCGAGTTAAGAAAGCTAGATAAGAGCCCAGAAATAGCAGAAGTAGCAGAAGTATCCACGTCACCATGAGCGCCAGACGGACTCGACGAGGAAGCAGTAGCGCCAGAGGTAACGGCAGCACCACTACCACCAGTAACAGACAAAACAGGATTAAGGCCAGCGGCAATTAAATCACGCACCTCTCTCTGATGAGCAGTATTTGACATGCGTTCTTGCCAATCACGATTCTTCCGGGCCTCGGCAGAATTATAATCACGGGCAATCTGAGCCTGCTGCACTTGCCATTCACGCAGCTTCTCGGCCTCCTTCGCGGAGGCTGCTGTATTATTGTTCGCAATACTCTGCAAAGCACCAATGCCAGTAGCCAGCTGCCCAGTATTGGGCAGCTGGTTACGCTTCTCGGCTTGCCAGATCGGCATCTGCACGCCATTACTAGCATTATAAGCCATAAATTAACCTCCGTCAATGATGGTCAATGAGACCGGGGATAGAATACACAGGCATAGGCCGAGTAGCCTTACACTGCACATAGATATCAGCAAACATCTGGTTAGAAACCGCACTGGTAACTGCCAAGACACGATCTACATTAGCCTTATCCTCGCGGATCCACGCATCTGAAAGCGAAGGCAGCTTAGAATAATCGTCAGCCAAATGCCAAACATCAAGCGAAGTCTGCGCTTTAGAGCGCATCTCACCACACACACGGGAAGGCTTATACCGATAATCAGCCCACGCTTCCTGATAACCAAAGACCTCATTATCAGTAGCCTGACCAGTAGCAAAAATCTCCTTGTTAAGAACAGCCTGCTCGCCAATATTAGCAAAGACCGGCCAGTAATAATCAAAGCGATCCTTACGGCTCCAGAAACGTTCAAGACCTTGCTGATAGGTATGATCATAACGGGCAACCATCAAACCAAGTATAAAGCCATGCTCCACAAAGGACTTAATAAAATCGCCAT
>NZ_JANGBE010000021.1:0-62578 GCF_024462255.1 Flavonifractor sp. DFI.6.63
TTGAGTCGTCCGCAGACGACGGAAGGAAAGGAAGCTCCGTCATTTCCGGCGACACGTGCGTCGGAAATGACACCTCTCATGACGGACAGGGCGACTTTTCTGCCAGAATCGAGCCCTGTCCGTCATGCATCCCTCTGTAGAAAAAGGCCAGAGGCCTTTTTCTACAAGCTCAGGGCGGGGGAGCTTTGCTCCCCCGCCCTGAGTCTTATGGTTCAAACAGCATGCAGTCCACATAATGCCTGGTAAAGGCCGCTTCGGTGGAGAGTTCCAGGTAGCGGCATTTGTCCCGGATGGCCGTCAGCTCGTCCCGGGCCTGCCGGGACAGAAGCGCGGCCGCCGCGCCTGCGCTGGCGCTGTTGCCCACGCAGCGGGTCCGTGCCACCAGCTCCGGAGGCAGAAGGCCGATGGCACCGGCGTTTTCCTTGTCGATCCGGCTGCCGAAGCCTCCGGCCAGATAGAGCACGGAAACCGCCTGCATGGTTTGCTGCGTATGCTCCAGCAGAGTACGAATACCGGCGGCGATGGCGGCCTTGGCCAGCTGGAGCTTGCGCACATCCGCTTCTGTAACGCCGATATCGTGCGTCCGGTCCAGCCAGAAGGTAACGCCGCGTGCATCCTCCTCCAGCCATTCTTCCAGGCCCGCGGGCGCTTCGTCCGGGGGCAGCAGCCGGCCGGTCCCGTCCACCGCGCCCATCCGCAGCAGTACCGCCAGGGCGTCCACCAGGCCGGAGCCGCAGATCCCCGCGGGCGCGCCGCCGCCAATGACGGAAAAGCGGGGCGCGCCGCCGTCCAGCCAGACCCGGTCCACGGCTCCCGCCACCCCGGACATGCCCCGGGAGATCTCCGCGCCCTCAAAGGCGGGGCCCGCGGCAGTGGCGCAGGTCGTGAAGCCGTCCTTTGTGCCCAGCGCCATCTCCCCGTTGGTGCCGATATCCAGAAACAGTACCGCTCGCTCGGCCAGCCAGGCCCCTGATGCGTACAATCCGGCCGTAATGTCGCCGCCCACATAGCCCGCGACCGCGGGAGCGAGATAGACCTGTGCCTGGGGAAACGCCGGGAAGAAACCATCCCCCGGGGAGCACACTGCGCCAAACCGGTCCTGCGGCGTAAAGGGGGCTGCGGCGATGGAGGCGGGGGAGCGCCCGGCGAACAGATGCTCCATGATGGTGTTGCCCACCGCCGTTACGGCCAGTACCTCCCCAGTGCTACGTCCGGCGCGGCCGCACAGGGCGCACACCGCTTGGGAGACCTGCTCCCGAATGGCGCTGGTCATCCGGGCCAGACCGTCTGGAGCGGTATTGGCATACTGGATGCGGGAAATCACGTCGGCGCCGAAGACCCGCTGGCGGTTCATGCCGCCCTCTGTTCCCAGCAGCGCACCGGTGGTCAGATCGTAGAGCGTGACCACCACCGTGGTGGTTCCGATATCGGCCGCCGCGCCCAGCCCGCCGCACTCCGGAACGGCGACCCAGGGCTGCAGGGAGACGGGGCGGGAAGCGCCCTCGCAGACGACGCAGGCCTGCCGGAGCGCGTCCAGGGTCACGGAACAATCGCCGGTCAGCCGGGTACGGCAGGCCAGACGGCGCTCGCCGCCGGCCGGGAGCAGCGCGCGCTCCTGCGCATCGGCCGGCGTCACCGCGCCGGAGACGGCGGCCAGACACTTCCCGCAGGTCCCGTTGCCGCCGCAGGGGGCCTCCGGTTCCCGCAGGCCGGCCCGCTGAAGGGCGCTGAGCAGCGTTTCGCCGGACCGGCCTTCGATCGTATGGGTCCCGTCCGGCCCATGTACGGTAATAACAGGCATGAGTCGCCTCCTGAAACGGTAAAATAGAGCAGCCGGCGTCCGGCTGCTCCTTGATTATAGCGCCGCGCTTAGGATCCGTCAACGCCGCCTGTACCCGGTATGGGCGCCCCCTGCTCCGGCATCCGCCGCATTTCACGCAGCACCATGGTGATGGCCACCGCCACTGCGGCGGCGTCGGAGATGGGGCCGGCGTACATGACGCCATCGATCCCCATAAAGAGGGGGAAGATCAGGACCAGAGGGATGAGAAAGAGGACCTGGCGGGTAAGAGAGATCAAGATACCGCGCTTGGCCTTGCCGATGGAAGTAAAAAAATTGGTGCTGATGGGCTGGAACGCATTGGCGAAGGTCATAAAGAGAAAAATACGGAAATAGCGTTCCGCAAAGTGAAAATACGCGTTTGACCCGGTGCCGAAAATACCGATGATCTGCCGTGGAAAGAGCTGAAAGCACACAAAAGCGATGCTGCAGATAAGGGTGGCCGCAGTCACGGCCTTGCGATAGGCCTCTTTGACCCGGGGATAATTGCGTGCGCCGTAATTAAAGCTGAAGATGGGCTGGCAGCCCTGGGAGATGCCGATGGTAAAGCCCATGATGAGCATATTCACCTTGGTGACCACGCCCACGCAGGCCAGGGGGATGTCCTGGCCATACTGCGACAGAGCGCCGTAGTAGGTCAGCGTATTGTTCATTACGATCTGCACGGCCACCATGGCCAACTGGTTGAAAAAGGAGGCCATGCCAAGGGAAAAGATCGCCCCCAGCCAATGGAGCCTGGGCCGCAGGTCGCCGCGGGTGAGCACCACGGTACGCAGACGGGTACGCAGCAGGTAGACCAGCGCCATCCCCATGGAAAGTGCCTGACCCAGCACCGTGGCCAGCGCGCCGCCGCCGATCCCCAGGTCAAAGCCGAAGATGAACAAAGGGTCCAACATGGTGTTGAGGACCGCGCCGGACAGGGTACAGAGCATGGAATAGGTGGGGCTGCCGTCGGCGCGGATCAAATTGCTGCATCCGGTGGTAAAGGTGAGCAGCGGCAGGCCGAAGGCGGTGATGCGGGTATAGGTGAGGGCGTAGGGAAGCACATCCGGCGTAGCGCCGAAGGCCAGCAGCAGGGGACGGCGGAACAGGAAGGCGACCGCGCCCAGACAGACGCCCAGGAAAGCCAGAACCACCAGGCCCGTGCCCGCCACCTCGCGGGCGCGGTCCTTATGACCGGCGCCGAGATTCAGATTGAAATTGGCCGCGGTACCAATGCTCATGAGCAGGGCGATCGCAGTGGAGATGTTGTTGAAGGGAAAGGCCACATTGGTGGCGGCATTGCCCAGAAGGCCGACCCCCTGCCCGATAAAGATCTGATCTACAATGTTATACAGGGAGGAGACCAGAAAGGCGATGACCGAGGGGATGGCGAATTTGGGCAGGAGCTTTCCGATGGGAGCGGTGCCAAGGGGATTGGCGGACGTTTGGAGGGGTTCCGGCTGCATGCATTTCTCCTCGCTTTCGGACCGATGGTCGTCTGATTGACAGTTTAGTACGATAGTGCTAAACTGTCAATACCGGAACGGATCAGAAATGAGGAAGCGCATGAAAAAAGACGTAAAAACGGATATCCTGGAGACGGCCCGGAAACTCTTTAACGAGCAGGGCTACAACGGAGTGTCCATGCGGGATATCGCCGGAGCGCTGGGGATCAGCGTGGGAAATCTGACCTACTATTTCAAACGGAAAGAGGATCTGCTGGAGGCTGTGGCGCTCCGGCAGCTGGAGGGCTATCAAAAGAAGGCCCCGGCCGCCAGTCTGGCGGAGCTGGACGGACACTTCCGGCGAAAGCTGGCCTTTCAGAAGGGAAATGCCTACTATTTCCGTCACTATACGCAGCTGGCGCAGATCTCGCCGAAGGTATACGAGATGCAGCGGGGCATCATCCGCGATCAATATGAATTTTACGGCGAGACGTTTCGGGGCTTCAAGTCCCATGGAAGGATGATGGAAGATACCGTTCCGGGACAAACCCGGCATCTGATTCAGGCTTTGGTGACCGTCAGCCTCTTTGGCACGGCGATGGGGGAGCCGGATGGGGAGCGGCTGCCCTGCTTTTGGAGCCTGATCTGGCCCATGCTGACGGAAACGGGAAGAAGGGAATACCGGGAAGAAGTGGAGCGGCGCGGCGGCGTATAATCAGGACCGGCCGGTGGGATACTGCTTTTGAGGTGATATCCCATGCTGACAGAATCTGAACTGCTTCAGTCCATCCACCAGTCTACCAATATGGGCCGCGAGGGGATCCAGTCCGTGCTGAACTATGCCAAGGACGACAGGCTTCGTCAGGCCCTGGAGCAGCAGCTGGTGGAATATGAAAAGCTGGCCGGCGCGTCCGGAAAAATGCTCTTGGAACGGGACGAAAAGCCAAAGGAAACCAACCCCGTGGCAAAGGCGTCTTCCGCCGCGATGTCGGCGATGAAGCTAATGGCAGACCCATCCGCGTCAAAAATTGCGGAAATGATGATCCAGGGCAACACGATGGGGATGACCCAAAGCCTTCGCAACCTGAACGATTATCCCGGAAAGGACGAGCGGGTACGGGACCTGGCATCCAAGCTGCTTCGTACCGAGGAAGCCAATATCGAGCAAATGAAGAAATTCTTATAGCATGACCGATTGTCCGGGAGAACCGGCCGGCGGATTTGCTTCGCCTGTGCATGCAAATCCGCCGGGGAGCCATAAAAACGACCACACCATTACACGGGTGCGCATAAGGAAGTAATCCGAAAAATTACGATTATGGCATCTGTCAGACGGGGTTAGGAAGTCAAAACCTCCGACTTAGCCGGAGGTTTTGACTATATTTTTCGATTTTGAAGGTAAATATGGTGAAATACCTGATGTCTTGTGTGCTCGATATGGACACCGCCTGTGTGGAACTGAAATTTCTTGATGACAGCATGATTGCGATTGATACTATCGCCATGGAGAACGAGGTTTATGACAATATGTATCAGCGGTCAAAGCGGGATTATCTGATTTACAATGCCCCGTTGGCGTATGCTGATCGTATACGGAACGGCAAATCAGGAACTTATCTCAATATGGTTGTTGAGGAAATACAGGACAGCAGCGTAAATCAGCAGGAATGCAACGGCCCCCATAGAACCCCGGATCAGCAGGCTGCCCGGCCCAAGACCGAGATAAGCGTCCACCATAATCAACGGGAAAGTGAGACTGATGAAAAATACAGTCAGCCAAGCGGACTTCTGTGCAAGTCATAGAAAATTCCCCCTTTCCTCCCCAAAGGGCCGTGGCTGGTTGATAGTTGCTTTTTAGGATAACAAAGGGCGGCGGCACTGAGCGAGATGCGTGGACAGGTGGATCTAACTGTCTGCATCTATCATGGCGGATTTGAAAGGGACCTGACCAGCGGTCGGGTGCTGAGCGAGAGCACAGAAAATATCGGGTATCGGATTTGCGCTCTATTCATAGGGAGAAAACGCAAGCGCATCGTACTGCAAAGAGAACGCCCTGGTATAGTCTTTTTCCGGCGTGTCATAGTAATGATAGTCCGCAACAATTGCTCCAGTGCTCTCGTCATAGCGCTTACTGGGCATGCGCATCATCGGGCTCTGCGGCGGATCAATCAAATGATTCACACCGGCCACCTCCACGGCATCCCCGCTCCTGCGGTAAATCATTACATCCCCTGTGCCGCCGATGTTGTAGGCCACGTTGCAGATCAGCTCCCGCACGCCGTCCCCATCCAAATCCACAAAGTGGTCGTCCCGCTGAAAGCCGAAGCTGTCGGCGATTTGTACGATATCATGGTCCTCCACGATATAATAGGTGTGTGTCGTTGTACCCGTCATGGTGTGGTTGGAAAGCAGGAAGCCGTTCCAGCCCATGATATTCTCAAAGGAGCGCAGCTCTACAGGGCGGGGAAAATCGGCGTCCCAATCCGGTATCGGCTCCACGGCGGTTTCCGCGCCGCCCTGCCGCACATAGGCCTCCATGCCATCGCGGTTTTGCCGCAGCCCCACCTGGTACTCCCCCCGATCCAGCAGCCAGGTTTTGCCCCAGTCGTAGGAGATCAAGGTCTCATCACCAGTGTATGCATCGCCGAACACGGTGGCCGTCATAACAATCTGGGTTCCCAGACGCCGGATATCCCACACTTCCCAGGTGTCGCCGTAAAACGGGAGGTCGGCCCGGTTCCAGGTTTCGCCGCCGTCATGGGTGATCAGGACGGGAGAACCGTTGAAACGTCCGATGGAGATGATGGCGTGCTCGTTATCAAAGAACGCGGTTTTGCTGGGCCACCATGCCGCCTGTAGGAGTTGTCCTGTCTCCGTCCAAGTTCCGCCCCCGTCGTGGGTGCGGTAAACGTAGGTGTCCGCGCCGCCCACGCCGTGGCCGTAAGTCGCCGCCAGCCATCCGTTTTGCGCGTCCACCATCTGCATGGAAATACCGGGTTCCCCGAATAGGGTAGTGGCCGTATCCCGCCCCGCTAAGTCCTCGTACTCCCACTCGCGGGGCGGAGCCACGGCAGGCCCCAGCGGCGTCCAGCCTGTCTCCCCGGCATAGCGGGCGACGGGTACGCCGTCCAAAAGGGTATAATAGCGCCCGGCCCACTCCGACTGATTGTCCAGGGGTGCCTGAGCCTCCGGGATCAGCACTTCGATTGCATCCGGGGTAAAGCACAGCAGAGCGGAAAGCAGTATTTTCTCCGGGCCGTACTCGCCCGTGTCCTCAGCCGCCCCTACGCGATAGATCAGCGGGAGACAGCCGTTATCCCAGTGCTCCGGGTCCATACCCTCTATCGTCCAATCCGGGAAGCGCTCCCGCAGCAACCCGGTCACGTCGGCCTTGTAAATAGTTCCGTTTCGTCCAAAATAGTAAACGGCCTCTCCAGTGCCGTGGTAGAAGTAGAGCAGCTCCTTCTCCCCATCTCCGTTCAGGTCGTGTTCCACCACCAAATTGGCGCAGTCGGCCAGAAGGCGGGGTACGCCCTCTTCGTCCAGGTAGAAATAGTCGAAGGCCTGATAGCCCGCCCCCCGGGGAACCTCGATGCGAAAGCCGCTATGCCCAAACAGGTCTGCATACGCCTCTACCGCGCAGCTTCCGCCGCCGTATGCGCTCTCCTCCATGCAGAACCGCAGCAGGGAATCGCCCTGCCGGAGCGCCCAGTATTTTGTGTACGCACTGCCCGGCTCCCGGTACAGGACGATCTCCGTCCCATCCGGTAAGGTCTGTTCCAACAGCACCTCCCCCATGGCATTCGTGGGGACGAGGTCGGGCTCCATGCCGGGGGGAGGGGCATAGGAGGACAGATCCGTGAGGGGGAGGGTTGCCGCGACGGTAGATTCACCGGCATGGGACGCAGATGGTTCCTGTCGGGCCGGGGATGTCACGGTGCAGGCCACCAGGGTAACCGCGCAGACTGCGGCGAGCATACAGAGAATGGCGGGGAGAGCGCCCCGGCCCTTCCCGGGGGACATGATACCCTCCAACCGCTCCGCCAGCACCCGTTTCCCTCCGGAAAAGCCGGTGGAGAGGGCCGAGCCGCGGCACTTTTGCAGTACGTTCAGCAAAACAATCCCATAGAACCGCCGATCTTCCAAAGCGGCATGGGCCAGAACCTGCTCGTCACAGGCGCGCTCCATGTCCTGCCCCGCCATGCGCCGCAGCAGCCAGACGGCCGGGTTGAACCAGTGGAGGATATGGGCCGCCAGCAGCAAAACCTTCCACAGCAGGTCGTGATTGCTCCAGTGGGTCAGCTCGTGGCGGAAAATCCAGAGGGCGTCGTCTTCCGTTAAATCAGCATCCGGAAGGAGCAGCCTGGGATGGAATGGTCCCGCCAGCATGGGGCCCCCGGCGTCCGCATACAGAAAGAGGCGGGGCGGTCTGACACAGCCCCGCTCCCCACAGGTCGCACGGTATGTCTCCGCAAGCCGCCCACATTCCACAGGCTTCGCCCAGCGGCGCAGCCTGTGCTGAAAGTGCCGCTCTTTTATGAGTTGATGTGTGAGCATACCCGCCGCGCCCAGCAGCCAAACGACCTTGAGCACGTGAAGCAACGGGACGGAGGTTTGGGCTGCGGGAGCCGGAGAGGTGGGCGCATCCATCAGCGGCGCTTCACCGCCGCCGGGATGGCCGGGCGCATGGGGGGCAACCGTTTCAGGCGTGGCCGCCTGTACCCTGGGTATCCCGCTCTGCCTGTGGACCACCTGGATCGTTTGCTCCGGGAGCGCGACCACAATGGGGGCCCTCCCCCCCGGAATGGAAAAGAAAATACCCGCCAGCAGCACCAGGGAGAGCAAATACCAGAGACGCTTTTTCCATCTGGCTGAGAACCGCCGATCCCAGAAAGGGGACAGAAGGGTCAAGATCAGAGTCAGAGCCCCCACGATCAGGGAGGTGCGCAGGAGATTGAGAAACAACAGGTCGCTCATGGCGTTCCCCCCCAGTGTTCCAGCATTTTGCGCAACTCCCGAAGGTCCTGCTCACTGACGGCCTGTCCCTCCACTAGGGAGGCGACAAGGCCCGTCACGGAATTTCCATAGAGCTTTTCCAGGAGGGTGCGCCCCTCCCGCTGGCGGTAGTCGGACTGACGGACCAGCGGGGTATAAAAATTATTCCAGCCCCGCTTTTCACAGGCCAGAAAGCCCTTTTCACACAGACGGTTGAGGGCGGTGCCCAGCGCCCCCGAGGACCAATTGCGCTTTCCGGCCAGTGCGGCCTGAATGTAGGCAGAATTGACCGCTTCTCCGGCCCCCCAGACCGCCTGCATGATCTCCAATTCCGCATCTCCCAGGCGTTTGATTTCCGCTGCCATACCACCAACCCCTTTATACGCTTGTATAAGTTTAATCTAAATTATACGCACGTATAAAAGAATGTCAAGAGGAAATTAGGCTATAGAACGCGCCTTGTAATATTAAATGCGAAAGAACAAACACCACGTCGAACGACGGGTGCAAGTTCTATCGCATTTATTTTTTTGTATCACAAAAACCGTAAAATGCAAGAGAAACGGGGGTGAAATGTGGTGCGGCAGTACAGATACATAGACTTTCGGGACCGGGAGCAAATCGCCGCCCGATACCTGAATGGGGACCGCGTGGCCGACATTGCCGCAGGGCTTGGCGTGACAACGGCGACGGTCTACCGCGAATTGAAGCGCGGCGAAACGGGAGAACTTGACCGCAACCAGCGGCGGGAATACAACCCCGTTCTTGCACAACAGAGGGTGCAGGCCAGTTTTAAGCGGCGCGGGAAGCCCGCGGCGGTGAGTTCACAAGGAGGTGTGCAGATTGGCAACTAATTTTGAAGAGATCGCCAGAACCCCGGAAACGCTGGCCGCATTCCTGCGGAGCCTGCCCGTTCTGGATGGACCGTGGGACGAAGAATTCCAGCGGCAGTATTGCGCCGGGTGCGGAAAGGTGAGTTGCGACGACGGGAGCGGTTGCCCCTACGAAGAAAAGCGGAATAGCCCCGGCTGGTGGCTGGGGCTTGAAGCTGGGACGGCGGGGGCGGTCTAATGCTTGAAGTTGTACCTATAACCCTACGGGAAGCAAACGCGTTCGTGGAGCAGAACCACAGACACCACGGGCCGACGGTGGGGCATAAATTTTCCATCGGGCTTTCCGACGGCGAAAAGATCGTGGGCGTTGCCATTGTGGGCCGTCCGGTGGCGCGGCATTTAGACGACGGCTGGACGCTGGAAGTCAACAGGCTTTGCACAGACGGGACCCGGAACGCCTGTTCAATGCTTTATGCCGCCGCATGGAGAACCGCCCGCGCTATGGGGTATAAACGGCTGGTGACATACATTCTGGAAAGCGAAAACGGGGCAAGCCTGCGGGCCGCTGGCTGGAAGTGTGTTGGACAGGCGGGCGGCTTGCGGTGGACCGGAAAAAGACGGCCAGAAGTTGACCTTTACCCGGCACAAATGAAAATCCGATTCGAGCGGGAGGCGGAAAAGCCATGACGAAGAAAAACAGTTACCCCGGCGGCGTGAAGCTGACGGCCACAAAAGCCCGCGCCGTGGCAATGCAGGAATTCGGGACCGCAAAGGGCCTGACAAAAGAAGAAACTGCAATGCCCGGTTACTTCAAAATGAGGTTGGGGAACCTGTTCATTCGCATTCACCCGGACACCTACGACGGAACAGGGTGCATTGTGGTTTCGGCTGAACTGGCGTTTGCCACGGGTCAAACCCTGAAATTCCTGAACCCGGACACCCTGCAAGACGATTACAACGCGCTGGAACGGTATTGCAAGCGCGCCCAGCGGGACGACCTGAAAGACTGGGTGCTAACCAACGGGGCGGACTACTGTTGCGAGGAAGTCAAGCGGATTTGGGAAAGAGGGTGACGGCGTGAAAATCCGAATCACCCGCGATACAAAAATTCCGCTTGTTGAGAAAGGCCGGGTTTTCTACGTGCAAGGAGTATCGACGACCGGGGACGGCGAAACAGTCTATTTCATCCACCACGGCGGGAACTATTTGGGAATCTGCGCCGGGGATTGCGAAGTGATCGAGAGGGAACCGGAATGAAGAACGTAGCGCGAGAGGCCACAAACGGCGTGATTTACGGAGAATCCGGCGAGATCGTGAAAAATGGCTTGCGTGTTGTTTGCCCCCATTGCGGAGAAATCGGACTTTACCCCGGCCACGGCGGAAGTGTGAATATCTGGACCGTGGGGGCAATCGAGCGGCGGGAATGTACGAAATGCCGTAAGCAGTTCCACGCAATCAGTTTGACCGTTCCGGCGGACATGACCCCGGAGGAATTCTATTTGAAAATCAAAGAGGGGGTGAAGCTGTGAAGCGTCAATTCTGCTTGCCCTGCTTTCTCGAACTGAAAAAGGCCGGGAAGCACGACATAACCCGCATAGCAGGCGGAAAGAACCTGAAAATCACCTGTTGGCGGTGCAAACGCCGCCGCTACGGGGCGGAATACGAGATTTCCCGGAAAGGCGGTGCGCGCCGTGACAGTGAATGAATTGAAGCGGGCTTTTCTGGATGAACGCCCGGTTGCGTTCGGCGGTATTACCTATCAGAAAATAACGGCGGTGATTTACCGAAAGACCCCGGACGGGAAAGGACTTCACGTGCAAGGCGAACTGCTGGACCGGAACGGGCGCGCCGTTGCAATCGCGGCGGCGGACCGAATCAATTTTGTGGAGGCGACACCATGACGCAGGAAATCAGAACAATCACCATTGGAGCGGGACAAGCCCGCCCGCGGCGGCGGAGCAAGAAGCACACCCGGCGGCGCGTCCGGCTGAACGGCTGGACCGTGGCGAAATATGCGGCCCTGACCGTGGCCGGGGTCCTGCTGTTTCGAGCGGGTGCGGCCTACGCCCTGACAGAACGGGGATATAAGGCGATCGGCGGCGAAGTTTTCGCCCTCTTCCTCCCCGTGTTCTACTACACAATTTCCGCAACGGTGCGGGACTATATCAAGGAAATCAAATCTATTTTTCGGGAGGAAAAGGACCATGAAAAAACTTGCTGAACTGAAACCGGGCGATCGCTTCATGTATGGCGGCGTTGAGTGGGTCAAATTCGAGGACATCGGCGCGGGAACGCTTTGTCTGGCGGCGGAACCTGTTTTTCTCCGGGCGTTCGATGAAGAGAACTGCAACGACTGGCGGAAATCCTCTTTGCGCCGGGAATTGAACGGGGCGTTCCTTGACGCATTGGTTGCGGAGGGCGCAGACCGGGCCGCGTTCCTTGATTGGGAAAGCGACTTGACCGCCGACGACGGAATGACCGATTACGGGACCGCCACGGACAAGATCGCTTTGCGGTCCGACGCGCTTTGCCGCAAGTATCGGGAGATCACCCCGCCCGTGGACGAATGGTGCTGGAACCTGACCCCGTGGACGTGTGACGCGTCGCATTCGTGCAACGTCCGCAGCGTCCATTCCTCCGGCGCGATGAGCGGGTACAACGCGTACAACGGCGACTGGGGCGTTCGCCCGCTTTGCTATCCGAAATCTGTAATCTTGGTATCTATCCCCGGAGAGGACGACGAAGAAGAGCAGGCCGCGCGCCGTGAAGAAATGAAGCTGGACGCCGTGGATGCGCTCATGTCCACGCTGAACGATTATCCGCCCTATTTGTGGGGCGACGCGCTGGGCGCGGCGGTTGCCGCACTCTTTCAGTCGAAGCAGGACGCGGAAGAGATCGCGCAGGAAGAAAAGGACAAGGCGGCGGAGGGCTGACCCCTCCCCCGCCGCAGAAAAAACAGCATAAGAAAAACCGCCCCGTGGTGCTTTGCAGAGCAACACGAAGCGGATTCCGCCGATGAAAATACATCATCTATCAACCTAACGCAAGTATAGCAGAAAGCGGCGGAAAAGTCAACAAATAGCGCCGTTTTTATGCGGCGTGGCGGGCTTGTAATGGGTATTAACGTTCCGGCGAAGCCTTGTCACGCAGTAAAGGAAAACAGGGAGACTTAAAGGACGGTCCCGCTCCGCCCTCTATCCCCTCTTTCTCTCTTTGCGCCGCCGAGGGTGAAGGGGGATTGCAAAGGGGGAAGAGGGAGGGGGCGCAGGACAGGAACCCTCTTCCCCCTTTGCACCTATCGACTACGGCACAGGCCGGAAAAGCACAACACGCCCGCTTCACTGTCCAAAAGAAAGAGGGTGAAGCAAAAGTGCGTAGCTTTATTCGAGAAAAGAAAATATATTGCGGTGATCGGTATAGGGAAGTCGATATTTTTTCCTACACGGACACGCAAAAGCTATCATCGGGCCGCGGGAAGCGGTCAAAGAAGGTCCGGGAATCGGAGCCGAAGCAAAAGAACCTGAACGACAAAAACGCCCGGCGCTACTTCATACAGACGGCGAACCTGAATTTCGGGAGTGACCCGGAAGCGTTGCACGTGACGGCTACATACAGCGCAAAATACCTACCCGACACAGTAGAGGAAGCGGAACGGGAGATAACAAACTACCTCCGCCGGGTCCAATATCGCAGGCAGAAGGACGGATTGCCTCCCTTGAAATATATGCTTGTCACCGCCTACACAACAAAGCGGAACAGCGAAAAGCCCGTGAGAATTCATCACCACATAATCATGTCGGGCGGGCTGGAACGCGACGTAGTGGAAGAGTTGTGGAGGAAGCGCAAGCGAAAGGGCCAGAAAAAAGGCGACAGAATCGGGTTTTGCAATGCTGACCGCCTGCAATCGGACGAAAACGGGATTGCCGCCCTCTGCAACTACCTTGTGAAGCAGAGCGGCGGGAAGAAGCGGTGGACTTCCTCGCACAACCTCGAACGACCTTACAGCAGGACAAATGACGGGAAGTACAACCACCGACAGATCGAAAAATGGGCGCGGGAGCGTCCGGGCCGGGAGTTTTGGGAAAAGAAATACCCCGGATGGACCCCGACAGACGAAGATTACGGGATTCAGTATGAATACAACGACTTCACGGGCTGGTCAATTTACCTGAAATTGCGCAAGAAGGAATAGAAAGGAGTGGTCAACATGGGAACGCCTTACCGGGAATGCCCGAATTGCGGGGCGCATTTGGACGCGGGCGAACCTTGCGATTGCACGCATAAGGAGCGGGACCAGCGCCCGGCGGCGGAGCCGGAAAAGCCATTGAAGAGAATGAGCCTGATGGTAGTTTGCCGGGAAGTAGACAAGGAAACTGGAAAGATTGCCGTCTATCCCCTGAAAACGGAGATTGACGACCGCGTTATGCAATGCTTACAGATTCAGGCGCGGGCAAACCCGGAATTGCGGTATTTCGCCCTTGTGTCCGCACGCTGGGAGCGTTACGGGGAAGTGATAGCCGGAATCTTGAAGCGCCGGAGCGTCACGCGGGCCGACGTGGATAACATCGGCGGAATTGTGGAGATATGACGCGGGGTGCGCTATGCGGATAGGACTTCACGACGCGGAACAAGAATACATGAGACACAAGACCTTTCCGAACTATGTTTTGATGAAGATTTCGGCATACCACAAAGCCCGCGGGGATTCCGTAGAATGGTGGTCCCCTATGTGCCATTATGACCGGGTGTATTCAAGCAAAGTCTTTGACTTCACGCCGGAAAACCTGTACTTGCCGCCGGACACAATACGCGGCGGGACAGGATATGACGACATACCGCTAAACCAGAAGTTGCCGCCGGAGATCGACGCGGCCTTTCCTGATTACAGCATTTACCCGGAATGCGACTACGCGATAGGGTATTTGACCCGCGGTTGCCCGAATCATTGCCCGTGGTGCGTAGTCCCGGAAAAAGAGGGCGGAATCAAGCCGTACAGAGAATGGAAACAGGTTGTGCGACCGGACACGAACAAACTTGTCCTGATGGATAACAATATACTTGCTTCCGAATACGGGGTTTCCCAGCTTGAAAGCATGATCGGGAGCGGGTACGCGATAGACCTAAATCAAGGCATGGACGCACGGTTGGTCAATGACCGCATAGCGGGCATACTGGCGCGGCTGACGTGGATTCGATTCATTCGGTTTTCGTGCGACCAGATACCGCAGATTGAAGCGATCGAGCGGGCGGCGGAACTGCTGGGGAACCACGGGAAGAAGCCGTATAACCTGTTTATTTACCTGCTTGTCACGGAGGACGTGGAAAACGCGGCCTACCGGGTGGAGCGGCTAAAACGCCTAAAGGGTATCAGCATATACGCCCAGCCGGAGCGGAACGAGCGAAAAGGGATAATTCCAAACGCGCGTCAAAAAGAGTTCGCCCAGCGGTTCATTTACGGGCGGTCATACCTGAAAGAAAGCTGGTCCGAATACTTGGCCCGGCATAAGGAACGGAGGTTGCACGAATGGAGCGGGACAACCTGACAGAACAGGCGCGAGCATTGAACGCCGCGGTTGCCGTTATCAAAGAATACTGCGAAAGCAGGACGGCGGACGACGCTTGCCGAAAGTGCCTGTTCCGCGATAATTGCGGCGGGGAGCCGTACACATGGGGGAATGAACCACCACACCCGGCGGGCCGCGCTGGAAAGCGAGGTGGAGCCGTGAATTGCGCGATATGCGGAAAGCCCGTCGAGCGGGTCCACCCTTGCGAATACTACCGCCGCCGCGGGGAAGCCGTGTGCGACGAATGTTGCGAAGAGTGCTACCGGACAGAGCCGTTCCCCTGTCCAGACCATGACGAACGGGAGCGGGAGAAAACGGAGGGATAAACGATGCAGATAGATCACCAGCGCGCGGCCATGCGCTACCAAAACAAGGTCAACAACGCGCAGGGGCATTTTTTCGAGCAGGCCATAAAAGCCGCGTGCGCGTTGTATGCGTCCCGCGGGCGGGCGACGGCTGACAAAACGCCTGAACCGTTCCGCGTGTTGGAGAAGAGCCGCGACGGGATTTTCAAGGGGCGGTTCACGGCCCGCGCACAGCCGGACTTTCAGGGGACGCTTGCGGGCGGACGGTCAATCGTCTTTGAAGCAAAGTACACCACCACGGACCGCCTGAAATGGGACGTTCTGACGCAGGAACAGCGGGACGCGCTGGAACATCACCACCAGCACGGCGCAATCTCCGCTGTGTGCGCCGGAATCGGAAATGACTTTTTCTTTGTTCCGTGGGAAGTCTGGCGGGACATGAAAGAGCGATTCGGCAGAAAATACGTCACCGCGGCGGACCTCGAACCGTGGCGGGTCCGATTCAACGGAGCGGTTCTATTCCTCGACTACGCGCACGAAAGGAGCGGGAGCAATGAAGAAACAGCACAGACAGAAATTAACGGTTCGGGTAACACCGCAGACCGCCTATAACCTCGAACGGCTTATGACCATGAGCGGGCAGAAAACGCCGGGCCGCGTCGTTGACAAGCTGGTTCGTGAAAAAATGCTTGCCTTGCGCGGGCATACCGGAGAAAAGGAGAACGACCGATGAAATACGATTGTGGAAAGCCAGAGTGGGCCGAAATGGAGCCTTGCCCGCTGGAAACGGGAGAATTGGAAGAGTGCGCGGAATGCACATGGGCCAGAGAACGGGAGGAAGTACAATGACAGCGGGAAGCGTGATCGTCCTTGCCTTTTGGGTGATCTTCACGGTGCGGAAGCACTTCACGCCGAAACTGGCGGCGGCTGAAAAGGCGAATACATACGACCTGAACCGGGATAACCCGGAAGCGAAGCGGGCCGCACAGCGCCGCCGTGGGCCGCTGGCGGCGGCAAGATGGGCCTTGCGTGTAGCGGGATGGGCCGAAAACGTCCTTGCGGTGCTTATGATCGCGTGGCTGGCGTTCTTGCTGGGTGCGATATTGACCGGGACATTCTTTGTTTTCGGCTACCCCGTGTAAGGGGGTGCAGGCGGTGAAAAACCGAAAGTGCGAAAAGTGCGGCGCGCCGACGGCGGAGGGATTGACACTTTGCCCGGACTGCATGAAAGAATCCGGAGCGGCGGCGGAGATCGTCGAAGCGGCGGAGGAATTACGGGATATTGCACAGGTGCTTTCCATCACGGCAAACACCGACACGAATATTCGTGAAGCAATGGCAGGAATTTTGAACATAGCCGACAGACTGGAACGGAGGAAATGACATGGAGTTTTTGCGATTTATCTTTTCGTCTTTTTGGGTTTGGCTGGGGTTTGTGGTTCTGGTAGCCGCGGCGGGTGGAGCCGTTGCGGAGATCGTCAAGGCCATTCGCCCGGCCCGGAAAATTGCGGTATATCGAACGGGCGACGTTGTGCGCGTGGAGGTTGAGGGCGCAGGCCGCGGGGATATTCCGGCGGCGGTAAAAGCCGCAAAGGGGCGGGACACGGAGGACGCGGAATGAACGCGGCATTATTGAGCAGTAAGAAAATGGACTATTGCACGCCGCCGGACTTTTTCGACCGCCTGAATGATGAATTCGGGTTTGTACTCGACGCGGCGGCGACGGCCAAAAGTGCAAAATGCCCGGCGTACTACACGCCGGAAACCGATGGTTTGAATAGTCCTTGGAATCTTGCGGGGGGGGGGTGCTGTTTGGTGTAACCCTCCATACGGACGGGAAACCGGGAAATGGGTTCGCAAAGCCTATGAAGAAGCCCGGAGCGGGAAAACGGTTGTTCTTCTGATTCCTGCCAGAACAGACACAGCATATTTTCACGACTACATATACGGGAAAGCGGAAATCCGGTTTGTGCGCGGGCGGCTACGCTTCACCGATGAAGAGGGCAACGCATACGCCCCCGCCCCGTTCCCGTCGATGGTGGTCATCTACAACGGAAAGCGACGGTGAAAATACATGACCTATCAACCGAAAGTCATTCGGTGCCGCCTCCATACGGGCGGCAAGACCATTCAGAAAATCCGGGAGAGGTACGCCGGACAGGGCATGACATACCGGGATTTCGAGAGCATTCAGCGGGCGAATGAAGAGTTTGACGGGCTGGTGGTCCTGCTGTCCCTTTGGGACTACGACAACCACGAAGCCTATCACCTGCATAACTGGAACCCGGAGGACGACGAACGAATGATGATGGCAATTTATCATTCCGAGCAGGTCCACCCGTTCCCCCGATACAAAAACGCCCTTGAACAGTTCAAGGCGGATTGGGCCGCGGGGACCTACGACCCCGGCGCGACACTATGTTTTCAGCCAGAGGACGTGGAGGAAATCGAAGTTCTTTGCGAAGAGATCGTGCCGGAGCCGCAGACGGCCACACCACCGCCCCGGACACCCAAAAAGAAGCGCAGGAAGCGGCGCAGAAAGTGAGGAAGCCGGAATGGGTGAACAACAGAAAATGACCATCGAAGAGGCCATAGCGATTCTTGACCCGGAGACAAGCCGCGCCGCCCTGTTTGGTTATCGGTATTTCGGAGGGTTCAGAGGTTCGAAAGCGGTGCTTGCGGCCACGGAAGAGGCGTGCCGCGTGGCTGTCCGTGTCATGCGGGAATACCTCGAAAAGAAAGGCGGTGAACCCGTATGAAGTTGAAGAAAGTCGCTTCCCTTTGCAGTAAAACGAAAATCTTCTGTCTGTATGACCGGGAGGAATCCGGCGGAGAGGTTTCACAATGGCTTGGGGATTCATCCGCAATTTACCCGATCACAGGACTTCCATACATGGATGAAGAAAATATCTATTCCATGTTCGACATTTCGGCCAAACAGCAAGAGAAGATCATATTCCGCCACCAGCACGCGCCGGAGGGAATCAACATTTCCGACACGGACCCGACGGAACACCGGATTGACGAAGAGAGCCTTTCACTGGTGTACGACGGCGGCGTGTTGAAGCCGTTGCAAACGCGGAACGGGATTTCGTTCATTCAGAACAAGTATTTATCGCCGCTGGAAGATGTAATTGACATGGTGCAGTTGTACGAGCGGGAAACCCCGCAGGGAATGACGTACATTGTCGCAAAGACCGGGCTTTTCGTCGCGGCGGTCATCATGCCGTATAACGTCATCAATGAAAAGTTCGTCTACCACCTTTCCGCGCTGGCCCGGCAATGTAGCCGCGCGCTGGCGGAAAAGAAGATAGACCGACCCGCGACGGAAGCCATAGACAAAACACAGTACCGAATCAACGTAGACGAAAGCACCGGGGAAATCATCAATTTCCCCGGAGAAACGGAGGCAGAACAATGAAACTTGCGGCATTCAACGCAACGTGCCCTTTTGAGATCGGGGACAAAATCAAGAGCCGCCGGAGAGTGAAGCCGGGAGAGGCGGAGACGTTCAGACTTGACCCGGCGGCGGTTGTCGAAGAGGTCCACACGATCACCGACATTGTGTGCGTACATAGCGTGAAGAACGGGACCGTTACATTCCTGTATGAACTGGACAACAGCGGAAAGCTGGTCCATATTGCCGCGACCCCGCGCCCGGAACAACGGGAAGCCGCGACACAAAGCGGAGGCGTAATGCTGATTGCAGGGGATGAAAGCGGCCCACTTCCGCCGGAATTCGTGGACTTCATCAAGCGACGGTTCGAGTAACGCCGCGCCGGACAGAACAGAAAGTAGGCGACAACATGACAACCATAAAAATTTCCGCCTCTTGCCCCTATGAGATAGGCGACAAGATCGTGACGGGGCGGGAAATACACCCGCCGGAACTGGCGTTCAAATTCCCGGCGGCGGTCCGCACGATCACCGACATTGTGTGCCAGTACAGCGCGCAGACCGGGGAAGCCGTATTCCTGTATGAACCGGACGGGCGCGGCCCACTGGTGCGGCTGGAAGCGCCGCCGCGGAAGAAGAAACGGAAATAATCGCCCGCCGGAGCGGGGCAAATTCAGCAAGGAGGTTTGAACGGTGAAAACTATATCAATCATCAACCTAAAAGGCGGCGTGGCAAAGACGCTGACCGCCGACAACATGGCCCACGTCCTCGCGGTTTTCCACAAAAAGCGGGTTTTACTTGTGGATAACGACAAGCAGGGCAACACGTCAAAGGCATTCGGGGTCCATTCCTACGATGAAAAGAGCCTTTCCGACGTTCTGACCGCCCGGCGGATGGACGTTCGGGAGGTCATCAAAAAGACCCGGTTCGAGAATATCGACGTATTGCCCGCTAACATGACGCTGATTCGCGCCAACATGGAAGTTATGATGGACACCACCCGGCCCCAGCAAACGCGCCTGCGGGCCGCGCTGGACCCCGTAGCGGGGCAATATGACTTCTGCATTATCGACAATGCACCTGACATCAACATTTCCACAATAAACGCCCTTGTCGCCTCTGACGACGTGATTATTCCGATCAAAATTGACAAGTACGCTTTCGACGGGCTGGCAGAACTGAAAGAGCAGATCGAGGACACGCGGGACGACCTGAACCCGCGTTTGCGGCTGGCCGGGTGCCTGATTACCTGCTTTATCAGGGCAGACGCAGAGAAGCAGGGCGAAGCGTGGTTGCGGAGCCGCCCGGAATACCCCGTATTTGACACCCGCATTCGGTATTCAGAGAAAGTCACCGAAAGCACCTTTTCGGAAATGCCGATTGCAGAATATAGCCGCCGGAGCGGAACAGCTATGGACTATATCGCATTCGTGAGGGAATACCTGAACCGCGGGAAGGAATAAAACCGTCCGATTCGGACAGAAAGGGGCGCACATTATGGGAAGATTTAATTTGAACCAGATTTTGAACGACGCTTCACGGCAGGCGGCGGAGGGCGGCGGAAACACCACGCCCCGCCCTGCTGAAAGCGAGATTAAGAAAATCAGCGTCTTTGACCTTGTGCCGTCAGAAGATAACTTCTATTCCATGCGGGAGATTGAAGAACTGAAAGCGGCAATCGAGATCGCCGGGAAGGTCCTGCAAAACCTAACCGTCGTCCCGCTCGAAAACGGGAAATACAAAGTCATTGCAGGACACCGCCGCCGCCTCGCGTCGCTGTCCCTTGTGGAAGATGGAAAGCCGCAATATGAATTCGTCACCTGTTCCGTGGAGCCAAACGAAGAAGCGGCGGAAGATCAGGAAATCCGGGACGGCCTGAACCTGATTGTCACCAACTCCCAGCGGGAGAAAACGGCGTGGGACAAGATCGAGGAAGTGCGCTACTTGCGGGACGTGCTGGAAAAGGCAAAGACCCGCCCGCGGTTCGTGGCCGTCCTGCAAAGGATTGTCGCAACCGTGTTCGGAGACAGCAGGGTTCAGGCAGACGGGACCCGCGATTTTATCGCAAAAGTGCTTCACACAAGCCCGGCGCAGATCGGAAGATATGACACCATCATTCGCCACTTGTCCCCGGAGTTCAAAGAGGAATTGAAAGAGGACCGCATAAACCTTTCGACCGCCTATGAACTGGCAGGATTGCCGGAAGAAGAACAGCGTGCCGCATTCGATGACTACCAGAGAACCGGGGAAATCTCTATAAAGGCCGCAAGAGAGCGGAAGCCGCAAGCGGCCCCGCCCCCTCCCCCGCCGCAGGACGGAGAGAAAAACACCCCGCCCGCCGAACCCGTCCGGAAGCGAGAGCAGACACCACCGCCCCCGGCGCATTGCATACCGTCCACGGTGAAGCCGCCGGAAATTGAATGGGACAACCAGACGGAAGCAGAAATGCCCGGAGACGGCCAGCAGAGGGCGCAGGACACGCCGAGCACGCCCGCCGGGGAAGATAACCCGGAGGAACAGGAAGAACCGACAGAGGCCGCGCGTAGGCCAGCAGAGACGGAAAGACAAGCGCCGAAAGAAACGCGGTGCGTTGGGCGTGGAATTTGCCCTTTCTGCGGGGAATCTTTCGACGCGGGACAGGCCACCCGTTACAACACATTCGGCACACAGGCCGTCGGCCCTGTGCGTTGCCCCCATTGTGGAAAGACGCTGAAAATCTTGTGTTCGGTGGAATACATATGCTACCCGGACGAAGAATGAGGGCGCGCCGATGGAACTTGAATACGAGATCACCACGGAGCAGGCAAACGCCGCCGCGCGGGTTTTAAGGGCCGCGGGGATAAAAACGGAAAAGCTGGCGGAAACCTTGCGGCAGGCCGCGGAAGTGTTTGCAATGGCGTTCGGCGTAGTTGCGGAAGCGTTCAACATTCTTTCCGACACGTGGGAGCAGATAGAAGAAAGCGGCGTGCTTGGCATCGTGGAAGAGCCGCGCGCCCGGCGGAAGAAGCAGAACCGGGCGCGGGCAAGGGTTATCGAACAGAAATACCGGGCGGAAATTCGGAGGGTGGAAAATGAACGCATTTACCGACGAATATACAAGCCGCCCTGACAGCAAAGCGGAGGAAGCGAACGTGAACAGGGAAAAAGTTATTGTGATTCTGCATTATTACCGGGACGCAGACAAAGCAATCAAAATGAACGAGCGGGTTATAAAGAACCTCGAAGATCAGTATTATTCCACGCTGGGCGCTGTCAATTCCGACGGTATGCCGCACGGAAAAGGGACGACTTCAAACCAGGTTGAACGCGTTGTGCTGAATATACCCGGTTCGGTTACAAGGACCATTGACCGACTACGCCGGGAAAATGAGGAAACCGAACGCGTGAAAGCGGAGATCGCAGAAGAATTGAAGTGCCTGAACTATACGGAAAAGGCGCTGGTTTTGGGGTTCTACATAAACGGCGAACACTGGGAACGCCTGTCAGCGCGTGTCAATTATAGCCCGCGGCAATGTCGGAGCATTCGGGCCGTTGCGCTGGACCGTCTGGCGAAGCGTTTTGCGGTGAATAAGACTATTTCACGTTACCGCTTCCCGGAAAAATAAGATTGCCACCCATTGCCCGTTTTTCGTGGTAAAATTGGTATTGTGGAAAATGAACACAACGATTCGGGCGGGGTGCGGCGGCAAACCGCCCGGACGAAGGAAAACGGACCATGTTTTGAACATGGCCCGTTTTTTACGCGCTTCCGTGGGGAGCCGGGAAGCGAAAAATGAAAAACAAACGAAGGAGGCCGCGGCGCATGGCACGCGAAAGAAGCCCGGAGCGGGACGAAGCGCGCCGGGTATGGCTTGAATCCGGCGGGACCATGACCGCCCGGCAGATTGCCGAAAAAGTGGGCGCGAAGCCCGAACAGGTGCGGAAATGGAAAAGCCTTGATGGTTGGCAAGCGGCCCTTGAAGCGCAGAAGCCGAAAAGGAAGCGAGGGGGCCAGCCGGGGAACAAGAACGCCGCGGGCGCTGGCGCGCCTGTCGGGAACAAGAATGCTGAAACACACGGGGCATATTCGACGGTTCGGCTTTGCGATCTCCCGCCTAAACAGCGGGAATATATCGAGGGAATCACGCTGGACACTGAAACAAATATGCTTGCAGAATTGCAGTTGCTTATTGCAAAAGAAGCCGACCTGCAAAATAAAATCACGGCGCTTGAAAAGGGCGACCCGGACGCGCTGTATATTGACCGTGTTGTTGAAATGCGCACCCCAAAAGGAACAGCGCGGTTAGAGCAACAGCGGGAGAAGCTGGAAGCCCTGCAACGGGAAGAAGATACCATGCTTTGGGATATGGACGGGACAGAGGGAAAGAAGCCAACCAGACAGCAGGAAAAGAAGCTGGAACGCCTGCAACGTGAGATTGCCGCCTTGCAGGACACCACGGGCGACAAGGAACGCGAACTTGAACGCGAGGGCTACAACGTGACAATGCAGACCGTTATAAAAGCAAGCGTGTTCGACCGTGTTATGAAACTGGAAGCTGAACTAAACAAGATACACGGGCGAATCATTAAACTATTGGATTCGATCAAGGGCTATGAGATGGAGAGCCGCCGGGTTCGCCTCGAAGAGCGGAAATATAATCTTGCAAAGCAGAAACTTTCGGGGGCTTATGACATCGACCCTGACACGGGAGAGATCAACGACGAAGCGGAAGAGCCGGACGAATTGGAAATCTAAACCGCGGGTCCTTCTGGCGGAAATTCCCGCCTGCGGGTCCGGCGAGCCCCGGCGTTTTTTTAGATACGAAATTTTTTTGAACGCTTCCGGGGCCGGGAAAATTTTTTAAGGGGGTATGCCAAAAAAAGCGCGGGAGGGGTGGAAAAACGGTGAAACTTTACGACGCGAAAGCGGTTGCCCGATTCCTCGACGTGTCGGAACGACGGGTGCGGCAGTTGCGCGACGAAAAGGTGATCGCGGAAGTTCGCCCCGGCTTGTACGACCTGATCGACACGAACCACCGCTATATAAATTATCTCCGAAAGAGGAATCCGGAGAGCGAAGAGACGATAGACTACAACACCGAGCGGGCGAAGCTGGTTCGGGCAAAGCGGAAGAATGAAGAATACGAATTGCAGTTGAAAGAAAACACGCTTCACGCCGCGGCGGACATCGAAGCCGTTATGACGGATATGCTGGTAAACTTCAAATCCCGCCTGATGGCGATTCCGTCAAAGCTGGCCCCGGTCCTTTGCAAGAAAACGGACAAGGCAGAGATATTCGCCCTGCTGAAAGATCATATCGACGAAGCATTGATGGAACTTTCCGATTTCAAAACTACGTTCGGGGAAAGGGGGAACAGCAATGAAAAAAGCGACGGTTGACCTGTTCACCCGGATTTTTGCGGTGCTGGCCCCTCCCCCGAATATGACCATATCGCAATGGGCGGATAAATACCGCCGCTTGTCCTCCGAATCGTCGGCGGAGCCGGGCCAATGGCGCACATCAAAGGCCCCATACCAGCGGGAGATTATGGACGCAGTTTGCGACATGCGGATTCAAAAAGTAGTCATCATGTCGGCGGCGCAGATCGGGAAAACGGACGCGCTGATTCTGAACCCGATCGGCTACTATATGCACTACGACCCGTCCCCGATCATGGTCATGCAACCGACCATTCAAATGGCGGAAACATTCTCAAAAGACCGACTTTCCCCGATGTTGCGGGACACCCCCGTTTTACGGGACAAGGTGAACGACAAGAGCCGGAACAGCGGAAACACGATCTTGCAGAAAATTTTCCCAGGCGGTCATGTGACGATGGTTGGCGCAAATTCGCCGTCCTCCCTCGCCTCCCGCCCGATTCGGATTCTGCTTGCGGACGAAATCGACCGATACCCGGCCACGGCTGGCAATGAGGGCGACCCCCTGTTGCTGGCAGGGAAACGGCTTGCGACCTTTTGGAACAAGAAAGAAGTGTGCGTGAGTACACCGACCAACAAGGAAACGTCCAGAATTGCCGTTGAATTTGAACACAGCACGCAAGAGGAATGGAACGTACCTTGTCCGGCGTGCGGGGCATACACGCCGCTTTTGTGGGCGAATATCATTTTTGACCGGGACAAGCTGGACGAAATCGGGTGCGCTTGCCCGGCGTGCGGCGTGGTTTCCAGCGAAACGGAGTGGAAAGAGCAGTTCGGAAAGGGTAAATTCGTCGCGGCACACCCGGAACGAAAAGTGCGCGGATTCCATTTGAACGCCCTCGCTTCCCTCTTTGTGGAATGGCGGGAAATCGTTGAAAAATTCCTGACTGCAAACGAAGAGAAGAAAAAAGGCAACATCGAACTTCTAAAAGTTTGGACAAATACCGAAATGGGCGAAACGTGGGAGGAAGAGGGCGAACAAATCGAAACGGACGACCTCTTCAAACGCCGCGAACGCTATAATTGCGAGGTCCCGGAAGAAGTGCTGGTGCTGACTGCGGGCGTAGACGTGCAGGACGACCGCTTTGAAGTGGAGGTTGTCGGCTGGGGCGTGGACAAGGAAAGCTGGGGAATCAAGTATCAGGTGATCTACGGCGACTTGAAGTTGAAGCCCGTATGGGACGAATTGGACAAATTTCTTTCGCAGACGTTCACCACCGCAGACGGGCGGCGGCTGAAAATTATTTGCGCCTGCGTGGATTCCGGCGGACACTTCACGACACAGGTTTACCGATTCTGCAAAGAGCGGACGGCCCGGCGCGTGTTCGCAATCAAGGGAAAAGGTGGCGCGGAAGTGCCGTACTTCAACAGGCCGTCAACAGCAAACAATATCAAGGCCCCTCTTTTCACTGTCGGAGTTGACACGGGCAAAGCCCTTTTATATCAACGGCTGGCGGTGCAGGAAGAGGGGCCGAATTATTGCCATTTTCCGCGGGAAAAGGACCGGGGGTACACGCAAGAGTATTTCCGCGGACTGACCGCCGAAAAAATGGTGATCACCTATAAGCGCGGAAAAGCGCAATACGTCTGGACACTGAAAGACGGCGGGTACAAGCGGAATGAACCGCTTGATATTCGGAACTATGCGACCGTCGCTTTGGAAATCGCGAATCCGATTTTGAAACGGACGGAGCGGGACGCGGCCACAGCCGCCCCCGCGCAGAAGCGGCGGGGCAGACGATCAAGAACCAACGGAGGTATTTTGTAAATGGCGGGAATCAGCCTTGAAATCGCAAGAAAGCACCTTTCCGCATGGCTGGAAGCGGAATTGGAGGTTACGACACACCAAAGTTATACCATCGGTTCGCGGAGCCTGACAAAAGCAGACCTTGCGGACATCCGGCAACAAATCGAATTTTGGAAAAACGAGGTTGCACGGCTGGAAAACGTCGAAAAGCGCGGCGGGCGAAACCGCGTTTTCCGTGTGGTCCCGCGGGACCTTTAAGACCATGACAAAGGAGGCGAAGCGGGTTGAACACGCTTGACCGAATGATTGCCGCAGTATCGCCGCAACGGGCCGTGAAGCGCGCCGCCGCCCGCCGGAAGCTGGAAATACTGGACAGCGGGTACAGCAACTACGGCGCGTCACAGACAAAAAAATCAATGCTGGGCTGGTTGTATGGCGGCGGGTCCGCAAAAGAGGATATACAAGAGAACCTTTCCGTCCTCCGGCAACGGTGCCGCGATCTTTACATGGGCGTACCGCTGGCAACGGGCGCGCTGAAAACGTGCCGGACAAATGTTGTCGGCGCGGGGTTGCGGCTGAAAAGTCAAATTGACTATGAGGCGTTGGGAATGGATGAAGAAACAGCCCGCGACCTTGAACGCAAGATCGAGCGGGAATTTTCCTTGTGGGCGGATTCCCCGGCCTGCGACCTTGAACGGCTGGACAATTTCTATGAACTGCAACAACTGGCTTTTCTGAACTGGCTTATGAGCGGCGACGTGATCGCCACGTTGCCAGTGACAAAGCGGGTGAACTGCCCGTATGACCTGCGAATCTGTCTGATTGAGGCGGACCGATTGAGCAACCCGAACGGGACGGTTGACCCGCATTTCGTCGGAGGCGTGGAAACCAACGACGCGGGCGAGGTAATCGCGTACCATATCAGCAAGCATCATCCGTTGTCTTACGACGCGAGCGAATACGGGTGGACGCGCGTTGAAGCATGGGGCGCAAAAACAGGGCGGCGGAACGTGCTTCACATTATGAACCGGGAGCGCATCGGGCAAAGGCGCGGCGTGCCATTTTTAGCCCCTGTCATTGAAGCGTTGAAGCAGTTGGGCCGATATACCGACGCGGAACTTGTCGCCGCCGTGGTTTCCGGCATGTTCACAGTGTTCATCGAAAAGGAATCCGCGTCCAGTGACGGAACCTTTGGCGAGATCATCCCGGAGGAAGCGCAGGTGGACGCGGGCGACGACAGCACGATTGAACTTGCGCCCGGCGCAATCGTGGACTTGAACGAGGGAGAAAAGGCGCACGACATGAACCCCGGCAGGCCGAACACGGCGTTTGACGGGTTCGTGGTTGCGATTTGCAGGCAGATCGGCGCGGCCCTCGAAATCCCCTATGAACTATTGGTAAAGAACTTCAACGCGTCTTACAGCGCGTCCCGCGGGGCGTTGCTGGAAGCGTGGAAAATGTTCCGAATGTACCGGACATGGCTTGCAAATGACTTCTGCCAACCGATTTATGAAGAATGGTTTGCGGAGGCCGTGGCAAAGGGACGAATCCCCGCGCCCGGATTTTTTGGCGACCCTATCATTCGCAAGGCATACACAGGCGCGGAATGGAACGGTCCGGCGCAGGGGCTTTTGAACCCCGTGCAGGAAGTGACTGCGGCGGAAAAACGGGTACAGAACGGATTTTCCACCCGCGACCGGGAAGCAATGGAAATGAACGGGTCCGATTTCTACCGGAACGCCGCGCAGATCAAACGGGAAGAAAAAATGTTAAGGGAGGCGAAAGCAGATGGCACAGGAACAGAGCCGGGCGCAGGCCCAGCACAAACAGGTAAAAAATAAGCATTTCTGGACGTTCCGGGCCGCGGCGGGAGATAACGCCGCCCCGGAACTGATTTTATATGGCGATATTGCTTCCGAAACGTGGTGGGGCGACGAAGTGACCCCGCGGCAGTTTACGGAGGAATTGGACGCGCTGGGGGCGGTCCCCGAAATCGTTGTCCGAATCAACAGCGGCGGCGGAGACGTGTTCGCCGCGAATGCGATTTACACCCGCCTAAAGGATAACGCGGCAAAGATCACCGTAAAAATCGACGGATGGGCCGCGTCCGCCGCGACGATCGTTGCAATGGCAGGCGACGTGATCGAGATTCCGGGGAACGGCGTTTTCATGGTGCATGACCCGTCCTTGGGCTTGCTGGGCTACTTCAACGAAGCGGACCTTGCAAAGATGACCGAGGAATTAAAAGTGGTCAAACAGTCTATTGTGAACGCTTATGTTCTGAAAACCGGAAAAGACGCGGCGGAGGTTGCCGCGATTATGGCGGCGGAAAGCTGGTTTGACGGGAAACAGGCGGTTGACGCTGGCTTTTGCGACAAGCTGATGTTTGAGGACGCGGAAACTACCATTGAAAACGCCGCGAAAATCGTTGTCAACAGCGTTTCGCTGGACCTGAACCGTTATCCGAATATGCCGATTTCGTTGTTAAACCGCACGACGGCTCGCGCGCACGGCGGTTTTTCAAATAAACCAACCATAAATGAACCGAAAAGGAGCGAAGAGAACATGGACGGAATCAAAGACATTAAGACCGTGGCCGACCTGAAAGCGGCTTTCCCAGACCTGACAAAGCAGATCGAGGAAGCGGCAACCGACGCGGAGCGCAAGCGCATTCAGGACATCGAGGACGTGGCGATTGCGGGCTATGAAACCATCGTGGCGGACGCAAAGTTCAAGACCCCCATTGCCGCGGGAGACGTTGCGAAAGCGATTCTTGCGGAGCAGAAGAAGCAGGGCGGCAAGTACATTCAGGACCGCGACGACGACGCGCACGCGAGCGGAGCGGGCGACGTTGGAACCGGAGGACAGCGAGAGGGAGCGGGCGGCGACGGCCCCGATGAAGTGGACGCGGCCATTGACAAGCTGTTCCCCGACGTGAAGTAAGGAGGAAAGAAGCATGTACGAGATTCAGAAAGACCAGACAAGCCCGGTGAACTTTTTTGCGGGCGATTATCCCGTTGCAACGGCGGTCCGCGAGGTTTCGAGCGGGAAGAGCGTCAAGAAATACGACCCCGTGAAGCTGGTTGACGGAAAGGTGGAACCCGTCGTCAAGGTGGAGGCGAGCGAGGCGAACAGCGGAAGTACAATTCCGGCGAAAACGGAGTACGAGAACACCACGGCGGGAATCTACGGCATTGCGGCGGGCGACGCGGGAGCCGGAGAAGATGTCGTTGTTTACCTGACGGGCGAATTTTTCGCGGACGCAATCAATCTCCCGGACAGTGTGACCGCGGAAACCCTGACAACCGCATTCCGAAATATCGGAATCTTTTTGAAGTAAAGGAGAGGAAACGAAATGGGAATCGAAACTACCATCTATACCCCCCGCACGCTGGGGAAACTGGTTCGGCGTATGCCCCCGGTGCATACGTTCTTCCGCGATACTTTTTTCAAGAACCGCCGGACGTTCAACACGAAGAGCGTTGACGTGGACTTCAAAAAGGGGTCCCGCGCCCTTGCGCCCTTTGTTCATCCGAAAGTGGGCGGGAAAACCATCCTAAACACGGGCTATCAGACGAAGAGTTACACCCCCGTTCTGCTGGCCCCGAACAAGATCACCACCGTTGACGACCTGTTGGAGCGGGCCGCGGGCGAGGACCCTTACAGCGGCAGAAAGCCCGCGGAACGCGCCGTGGAAAAGCTGGCGGAGGATTTGCGGGAACTGAACGAAATGATCGTGCGCCGGGAAGAGTGGATGGCGGCGACGGCGATCTTTACGGGGCAGATTCCGATTGTTGGCGAGGGTGTGAATGAGGTCATCGACTTTGACTTCACCAACAAAGAAACCATCGTGTCCGCCGAAAAGAAGTGGGACAACGCGCAGAGCGACCCGCTGGCAGACATTGAGCGGTGGCACGAAATCGTACAGCGGGAAGGTTTCGTGAACTGCAATGTCTGCGTCATGGCGAAAGATGTTGCAACAGCGTTCATTAACCACGCAAAGGTTAAAGAAGTGCTGGACGTGAAAGCCTATGATCTTGCGGTCATCAAGCCCCGGCAACTTCCGAACGGAGCAACTTACATCGGCACGTATCACAAGTTGGGGCTTGACTTCTATCAGTACAACGAATGGTATCTGGACGACTGGACGGAGCCGGGCGAACCGGAAAACAAGCCCATTGTACCGGACAAGCACATTGCTTTGCTTTATACGGAGGCGGATTACTCCATCTACTACGGCGCAATCACTATGATTCCCGAAGAGGGCAAGGGATTTGTCACCGTGGAGGGCGACAAGGTGCCGCAGACATGGATTGAACGCCGCCCGGACCGCCGCTTCCTGCAAATCAACAGCAAGCCGCTGACCGTCCCCCATGAGGTCAATAGCTGGTACGTGGCGCAGGTACTTTAACCATGAATTTCAAAGATCAGGTGGAGCGGGATTTGACCGCCGTATTCCACAACAGCCGGGAACACGCCGACGTTGTGGAATTCTGGATTGACGGAATCCGCTACAAAGGCCCGGTCATCATCGACGACGGCGGGGCGCAGGACCGGAAGAAACCGTCCACGGACCACGTGGACGGTTTGATTCTTGTCGATCTTGTCATGTATGTTCCGCTGTCCCTGTTGAAAACCATCCCGCAAAAGGACCTGAACGTGGAAATCGGGGATTGCCTGTACCGAATCACAAAGGTTCACCCGGAAGCCGGGGAAATCGTGCTTTACATGGAGGCGTTGACCGAATGATTCAGATTACAGCCGACCAGATCGAGCGGGTGAACCTGATTCTTTCCGGCGTTCCAAAAGGTGCGGAAAAGGCAATGGCAAGCGTCATCCGCCGGGCCAACAACACCGTGAGATCAGAAGCCCTAAAGGGCATCACGAGCGTTTACGCAATCACCCGGCAGAATGTCCGGGCAGATACCACAATCAAAGTGAGGACGCAGAAAGTGGACGGCGGGGTTGTGGGAATGGTATCGTTTGCCGGGTACAAAATCCCCCTTTACCGCTTCAATGTCTCCCCGACCCTCCCTGTCCAGCGCGCGACCGTTTCGGCGGCGGTGCTGGCGGAGAGCGGGCGAACCCCGTTTGCACACGCATTTATCGCAAAAATGAAAAGCGGTCATACGGGCATGTTCGAGCGGGACGGGACAGGCAGACTTCCGATCACCGAGTTCATGGGGCCGTCCGCCGCACAGATGGCGGCGAACAGTGTAGTTGTGGAGCAGGTGGAGGAAAAGGCGCAGGAAGTCATAAACAAGCGGATTGAACATGAAATCACCCGGATTCTGAACGGTTACGGAGGATAAGCCATGACACCTTTAGACCTTTTGGACGTGCTGGAAGAGTTCGTGCGGCGCGAAACAAAGGACATGCTTTTACCTGTCCGCGTAGACCGCCGGAGCGGAGAGCCGAAAGAGCGGCCCGCGGAAATTTACAAAATGCGGTTGCCGACCAAAAAGGCGCAGACCGAGCGCGTCCCCTATCTGCTGTTGCAGTACATCAAAAGCACAGACACACAGGAGCCGGGACAGGAACCGGAAAGTGTTTGTACGGTACGCATCGTCGCCGCGACGTATTCGGAGGACGAAAGCGAGGGCGCAACATGCGTCCTGAACCTGCTGACCCGAATCCGGGTTGCCCTGTTGAAAGACGGCGTGATTGGAGAGCGGTACATGCTGAAACCGCCCCTTGAAATGATTGTGTACCCGGATGGAACGACAGCCCCCTACTATTTGGGGGAAATGATGACGGAATGGGAAATGCCAGTTGTAGAAAGTGAGGTTCAAAAAGTATGGCAATGAACTATAAACCCAGCATGACGAAAGCGGAATTGCTGGAAATCGCCACCGCAAACGGCGTGCAGGCCGATGACAGTATGACAAAAACGGCGATTCTTGCCGCGCTGGACGGCGCAAACAGCCGCGCGCCCGACGGGGCGGAACTGAACACCAGCCCGGAGGAAACCGCCGCAGACGGCCAACAGGCCGCACAGAGCGGCGCAGGACAGGCCGGGGACAGAGAGGGGACCGAGGACACCGCCGGGCAGGAAACGCCCGCAGAGGACGCGCAGGAAGCCCCGGAGGGGTACAACCTGTTCGTCTATGCCGGGCCGTCCCTCCCACGCGGGAGACTGAAAGAAAATGCCGTGTTCAACGGGACGTTCGAGGACGTGAAAGCGTACCTTGCGGACGTGATCGCGGACTATCCCCTTGTAGCGCGGATGATCGTCCCTGTTGAGCGGCTTTCCGCGTTTCACGTCAAGGTGAAAACGCCCGGAAACCTTGCACACAAGTATTACAACGACATTGTTTCGACAATGCGGGGAAACAAGGAGGTATAACAAATGGCAGAGTATTTCCACGGGGTTTCGACGCGGCAGGTTGACACGTCGGTTTCGACCCCTGTTACGGCAGATTCCGGGATTGCGTTCGTCGTAGGCGCGGCCCCGGCGCACACCGTCGGCGGAAGCGTGAACGACCCGATCATGTGCCAGAGTTACGCGGAGGCCGTGGCCGCTATGGGGTACAGCGATAACTGGGGAAACTATCCGATTTGCGAAGCGATCTACGCACAGTTCAAGCTGTACGGCGTATCGCCCGTCGTATTCGTGAACATTCTGGACCCCGCAAAGCACAAGAAGAGCGTTTCGGAGCAGAATTACGCTGTCACGGACGGAAAGGTTCTTTTGCCGCTGGAAGCCCTGAAAGACACGGTGAAAGTCACCGACTATACCGCAGGCGAGGATTTCGACCTGTTCTACGAGGGCGAAAATCTGATTCTTGAAGTGATCGAGGGCGGGAGCATCCCAGAGCGGACGGGAGAACTGACCATTGCGTTTGACGCGGTGGACCCCTCCAAAATCGCGGAGAAAGATATTATCGGCGGTTTTGAGGTAAGCACAAAGAAATATTCCGGGCTGGAACTGATTGACAAGGTTTTCCCGAAATATGGAATTGTGTGCGACATGATTCTTGCGCCGGGATGGTCCCATAAGTCAACTGTCGCGGCGGCAATGCGGGCAAAGGCGGAAACCATCAACGGCGTTTTCCACGGCGCAAAGGCCCTGATCGACATTGACACAACAGAAGTCACGCATTATGCAGACGCGCCCGCGTGGAAGAAAACGCAGAACATCAACGACAAGGCGGAAATCCTTTGCTGGCCCCTGTTCGGGCTGGGCGATTACGTGTTTCACGCGTCGGTCCACACCGCGGCACGGATGACGGCGACCGATTCGGACAACGGCGGTTGCCCGGCGGAAAGTCCCTCCAACAAGTCTTTGCAGATCGACCGGGCGTGCCTTGCCGACGGGACCACCGTTCTTCTCGACCTGAATCAAGCAAACTATCTGAACAGCAACGGCATTGTAACCGCGCTGAATTTCATCGGCGGGTATGTCCTTTGGGGCAATGAAACCGCCTGCTTCCCCGCCGATACGGACGTGAAGAACTACTTCATTCCCGTGTCGCGCATGTTCGGATGGGTTGCGAATTCGCTTGTCCTGTCCTATTGGAGCAAGCTGGACAAGAAGATGACGCGCCGCCTGATCGACAGCATCGTGAATTCCGTCAATATCTGGCTGAACGGCCTTGTCAACGAGGAAAAACTGCTGGGCGGGCGCGTGGAATTTCTGGAAGAGGAAAACAGCGAAACCGCGCTTATGGCTGGCAAGGCAGTTTTCCACATCTACATGACCCCGCCCAGCCCGATGAAAGAATGCGAATTCGTATTGGAGTACGACGCGGACTATGTTTCGTCGGCTTTGGCGGCATAAGGAGGGAAAGACAACATGAAAGTTGACAACGGCACAACCAACTTTGCCGTGTATGAGGACGCGACGGAGTTTTACGGAATGGCGGAAGCTACGCTTCCTGAAATCTCGCAGATCACGGAGGAAGTCAAGGGCGCGGGAATCGCGGGCGCGTTCAACGGCGCGTTCGTCGGGCATATCGAGGCAATGACGCTGACCCTGAATTTCCGTTCTGTGACCGCCGACGCAATCAAACTGGCAGAGCCGCGCAACCACCAGCTTGACTTGCGCGCGGCACAACAGTATTGGGACAACAGCGCGGGCAAGTTCATTCAACAGGCGGTAAAACACGTGCTGATGGTAACGCCGACGAAGTTCGCGCCCGGAAAGCTGGCCCCCGCCGCCTCCGCGGAAGCGTCCGGGGAGTATGCGGCAACCTATTTCGCAACATACATCGACGGGAAAAAGGTCCTCGAAATTGATATTATCAATTTCATTTACTACATCAACGGAACCGACTATCTGGCCGACGTTAGAAAGGCACTTGGCAAGGCATAAGCCCGGCGGGGTCCTCCCCGCTGGGCTTTCCTTTGCCCTTTTTCTGTATTTGAACCTATGAAAATCTGAATGGAGGAATTGACCATGAACGACACCGAGAAAAAAACCACCACAGAGGGCGCAGAGCGGCCCGCAGGCGCGGCGGAAGCCGTCACCCATGGACCAGCACAGGAAGCCGCAGAGAAGCCCGCAGAGGGCAACACGGGCGTTTATACGCACGTGTTCAAGAAGCCTTTCGAGTATGAGGGAAAGACCTACACCGAACTGACGTTCAATTTCGAGCGGCTTTCCGGGCGCGACATGGTTTCCATTGAAACCGAAATGCAGATGAACAACGAATACGCCCTTGCACCGGAAATTTCCCGGAGTTTTCAAGGGAAGATGGCGGCAAAGGCCGCGGGCATCGGAAGCGACGTGCTGGAAGCAATGCCCCTGAAAGATTTCAACAAGATCACCAACGCGGCCAGAAGTTTTTTAATCGACACGGGCTTTTAAGAAGCCCGGCCCGCTGGTGGCGGCGGGAATGCTTCAAACTGGCACAGGCAACCTTTACGCCCGTTCCATTCTGGCTTGACATGACCGTGACGGAGATCACGGCATGGATTGAGGACATCAACGCCGCCACAGCAGAGCAGAAGAACCAGAAAGCGAGGTGAAGAATTTGGCAGGAAGAAAGGAATATGAACTTCTCTTCAAACTGACCGCCGCATTGGGCGGAAACTTCAATGCGGCATTCAGTAGCGCGCTGAATACCACGCGGCAAATGCAAAACAGCCTGCAAAAGCTAAATTCTATCACCGGAAAGATCGACGCTTACAAAAAGCAGGAAGCCGCCCTTGAATCGAACCGTCAAAAGCTGGAACGGCTGACCGCAGAGCATGAACGACTGCAACGGGAAATCAGCGAAACCGGAGAGCCAACGGAAGAACTGCGGGCAAAGATGGCGCAGAACGAACGGCAGATCGCGGCGACCACATCGAGAATCGAGCAACAGGAAGCGCGGCTGAACGAATTGGGCGGAGAACTGTCCGACGCAGGGGTGAACACCTCCCGTCTGACCGAGGAAAACGAACGATTATCCAAAAGTTACGAGCGGGTCAAAAAAAGTCAAGAGGAATTGGCAAAAGTAAACGCCGCGTTGGAACAGAACAACGCGGCGATTTCAAAGACCAAAACGCAACTTGCGGGGACCGTCGGAACCCTTGCGGCACTTGGAACGGCAATTTACGCCGGGCCAGTGAGAAAGGCCGCGGAGTTTGAAGCGCAGATGTCCACCGTAGAAGCCATTTCCGGCGCGACCGCGGATGAAATGAAGCGTTTGTCGGATGAAGCAAAGAGAATGGGCGCGACGACGCAGTTTACCGCCGTTGAAGCGGGAAAAGCCCTCGAATACATGGCAATGGCCGGATGGAAAACAGACCAGATGTTGGGCGGCTTGCCGGGCATTATGAACCTTGCGGCGGCATCCGGCGAGGACTTGGGGCAGGTTTCTGACATTGTGACGGACGCGCTGACCGCGTTTAACATGACGGCAGATCAGGCGGGCCGCTTTGCGGACGTGCTGGCGCAAGCGTCGAGCAATTCAAATACCAACGTGGCAATGATGGGCGCGACTTTCCAAAAAGTGGCCCCCGTCGCGGGCGCGCTGGGATATTCCGTTGAGGACGTTTCCCTTGCAATCGGCCTGATGGCGAATGCGTCCATAAAGTCGGAAGTGGCCGGAACCTCGCTGAAAACCGCCCTTGCGAACATGGCAAAGCCGACAAAGCAGATGAAAGAGTACATGGACAAGTACGGAATCAGCCTGACGAATGCAGACGGAAGCATGAAGTCATTCCGCGAAGTGGTGGACAATCTGCGAAGCAGTCTGGGCGGGTTGTCTGAAACGGAGCAGGTGGCGGCGGCAACGGCCATTTTCGGCAAGGAATCCTTTGCGGGTATGCTGGCGATCGTCAATGCAAGCGAGGCAGATTTTCAAAAATTGTCCGATTCGGTCAACAATTCCGCAGGCGCGGCGGAGCGAATGGCGCAAATCAAACTGGACAACTTTCAAGGAAAAGTAACGCTGTTGCAATCCGCAGTTGAGGGTCTACAAATTGCGCTGGGCGACGCGCTGTTACCGACGTTTACCGAGGGCGCGGAAAAGGCCGCGGAGCTGATCTCCAAACTGACCGAGTTTATCAATGCAAACCCGGAGTTGGTACGGACGATCACAAAGGTTGTCACCGGACTTCTGGCGTTCAAGGCGGCGGGGCTGGTGGCAAAGCTGGCATTTCTTGACCTGAAAGGCGGGGTACTGACCATTCAAAAGGTCATGGCCCTGTTCAAAGGCAAATTCGCCCTTGCGGGCGTGGAAGCCGTGGGCTTTGCGTCTAAAGTCAAGGGCGTTGCAAAAAGCGTCACAGGGTATTTCGGCGGAATCGGAAGCGCGGCGGGCGGCGTAGGCCGCGCGTTCGGGCAGATGTTCGCCGGAACGAAAATCGGAAACCTGTTTTCCGGTATCGGCGGAGCCGTGGGCGGCGTGTTTACCCGCATATTTTCCGGCGTGGGCGGCGTTGCTACGCGGGCGTTTACCGGAGTAGCGGGAACCATTACCGGAATATTGGGGCGGGCCGGGGCCGCAGTTGCGGCGGGTCCGCTTGGAAAGATTGGAAGCGTGGTTGCAAAGGGGTTCGGGAAGCTGTCAACCCTGTTCGGCCCGCTTCAAAAGCTGGGCGGCGCAATCTTGGGGCCGTTCAGCGGCATTCTTGGGAAAGTGCTTCCCGTCGTGGGTGTGATCACCCTGATTATTTCGGCGGTGCAAATCCTGCGGGACAATCTGGACAAGGTGCGAGAGGTTATCCGAAACGTGTTCGGGGACGCGGGTGTTGAAGTGTTCGACAAAATCGTGTCCGCAATCTCGAATATCGGAAGCACAATCCAGAGCATCTTCACAGACGGGAACTTGGGCGGAGCGCGGGACTTCCTGATCAACCTGTTCGGAGAGGAAGCGACGGGCGTTATCGACGGTGCGATCACGGTTTTGCAAACTGTGTGGAATATACTTTCCGGCTTTATCGAGTTCGTGAATACCTACGTCCGCCCGATTGTGGAACAGATTTTTACATTCATCGTTCAAACGGTGCTTCCGCAGATCGCGCAGGCGTTCGCGGATTGGGCGCCGACAATCGCTTCCATCCTGCAAGGGCTGGCAACCGTCGTTTCGACGATCGCAACGGCCATTATGTCCGTGATTCAGTTTCTTATGCCGACGATTCAAAATATTATCAGCGTTGCGCTGACGACCATTCAAGGGGTTGTGTCCGGCGCGCTGACGGCGATTAAAGGCATTGTGGACGTGTTCGCGGGCATCTTCACGGGGGATTGGTCCCGCGTGTGGGAGGGCGTGAAAGGGATATTCAGCGGCGTTTGGAATTCCCTGAAAAGCATTGCAAGCGGCGTTCTGAACGGAATTATCGGCCTGATCAACGGCGTGATTTCCGGGCTGAACAAACTGAAAATTCCTGATTGGGTCCCCGGCATCGGCGGAAAGGGCATCAACATTCCGTTGATTCCGACTTTTGCAAAAGGCACGAAAAACACGCCTGACACGTTCATAGCGGGTGAAGCGGGCGCGGAACTTGTCACGAATGCAAGGAACCGGACCGTTTTCAATGCGGCGGAAACCGGGGCGATCTTCCGCAATCTCGCAAACACCGTCAACACCATTCGGGCGGGGGTTGGCGTTCCGGCCCTGCAACTGGCTTATGCAGGCGCGGAGGCCCCCAGCGTGTCGGCACCGTCTATCGCGTCCGGCGCGCGGCAAGCGTCGATCGTCATTCACAGCGCGCCCGTTTTCCATGTTGGGAGCGAGGCGCAGGCGGAGGACATCGAAGAACTGCTACGCAGGCACGACGAAGAACTGCTGGACGAAATCGAAGAGCGGAAGCGGCAACAGGAGGACGACGAAAGGCGGCGGAACTATGACTAAATACACCACCATAGCCGGGGACATGTGGGACGCAATCGCCTATAAAACGCTGGGCGACGAAGCGTACACGGACAGGATTATGAAGCTGAACCCGGAATACCGCCGCCTTTTCGTGTTCCCCGCGGGAATCGTGCTGACCATCCCGGAGCCTGAATCACAGGTTGCGGCGGGGTTGCCGCCGTGGAAAAGGGGGACGGCATGAACGCGAGAAGAGCGGTTATCCGCCTGACCTTTTCGGGGGTGGATATTTCGGCGGACATCAACAAGCATCTTCTTTCGCTGACCTACACGGACAACGAAGAGGACAAGACGGACGACCTGCAACTATCCCTTGACGACAAGGAGGGCGTATGGCTGGGAAGCTGGCTGAATACGCCCTCCGCGTCAAAGGGGGCGGAAATCTCCGCCGTGATTGTGCAAAAGAATTGGGAATCGGACGGGAAAGACCGGGTTCTTGACTGCGGCGTGTTCGCCGTGGACACAGTGGACGGGAGCGGACCGCCCGCGAAAGCGACCATCAAGGCCGGGTCTATCCCCTACGCCTCCACCATTCGGACACAGAAAAAGACGAAAGCGTGGGAGAAATACACGCTTTCCGGCATTGCAAAGGAGATTGCGGGGGCGAACGGGTTTACCTGTATGTTTGAATCTGCGTCCGACCCATTTTATCAGCGGAAAGAGCAAATGCAGGAATCCGACATCACCTTTTTACAGCGGCTTTGCAAAGCGGCTGGAATCTCCCTGAAAGTCACGGCAAAAATCATCGTCCTGTTTGACGCGGCGGCGTATGAGCAGAAAGACGCGGTGCGGACCATCCAGCGGGGAAAAGCAGACGTGGGAAGCTATTCTTTTTCCACGAGCCTGCACGACACCGCGTACAGCAAATGCCACGTGTCCTACACAGACCCGGCCACGGGGACGACGATCGAATATACCTACACCCCGCGGGACGCGGACAAGAGCGGCCAAACGCTGGAAATCAACGAAAAGGTATCAAACCGTGAAGAGGCCCGGCAACTGGCAATGAAGCGGTTACGGGAAAAGAACAAAGGAGAATTCAAGGCATCGTTCAAGCTGGCCGGGGACGCGCGCCTTGTGGCGGGCGTAACGGTTCAGGTGGCCGGGTATGGGGCGTTCGACGGAAAGTACATCATCGAAACGGCGACACATTCCATATCCCGAAGCGGGTATAAAACCGATCTGACTTTGCGCCGCGTGCTGGAGGGCTACTAAATGAGCGAATTATCCGTTTTGAAAAATATGGTCCGAACGGGCATCGTCTCTTCTGTCAACGCAGGGAACCGAACGGCCCGCGTGACCTTTTCGGACAAGGGAGAAAGCCCGATTGTTTCGGGAGAACTGAAAGTTCTGAAAAACGCGCCATTCATCCCGGCGCAGAACGCGCCGCAACGGACGGAAACCGAGAGCGGCGGAAGCGGCGACGCGGCCTTTGCGGGCCACAGCCACGCCGTCAAGATCAGCCCGTGGCTACCGTCGCCGGGGGATTACGTGCTTTGCATCTACCTCCCGACAGAGGACGGGGACGGGTTCGTGATTGGGGGGATTTGACGATGGCGGAAATCGGAAGCTGGGGGACGTTCACCTTTTACGTTTCCCGGTCATCCATCAAGACGTTTGACGATCTGAAATGGGAAAGTTCGGTGAAGTACGCCACGCACGAGCGGCATTTGAAAGAGCCGCTTTTGGAGTTCACCGGGCAGGACGTGGAAAGCATGTCTTTCACCATGTTCTTTTCCGTCTTTTTGGGCGTGAACCCCATTGCGGAGGTTGCGAACCTGCTTCAAACCATGCGGCGGGGCGAGGCCCATTATCTGATCATCGGCCCGAAAGCGTATGGGACGAACAAGTGGGTCATCACCAAACTGTCAAATTCCCTGCAACGATACGACCGGGGCGGGAACCTGCTGGCCGCGTCGGTCAATGTAACCATGCAATCATATTCGAGCAGATAGGAGGGCGGACGATGGCTTACACCGTAAAGGCATACGCCCTTGAAAAAATCAACCTCGCGCCGGAGGACACCACGGAAGAGGTATTGCAGAACGTGGCGGTCATCCTTTCCACACCGAAATTTTCCGTTCCGTTAGAGCGGGGCTTGGGGCTGGCGCAACGGTTTCTTGATAAACCGATTCCGGCGGCGCAGTCAATCTTGATTTCAGAGGTACTCGAAGCGATCGAGGAATTCGAGCCGCGGGCAGAGGTGGAAAACGTGACCTTTGAGTTGGGGGACAGGCCGGGGACCCTGATTCCCATTGTGGAGGTGAAGATCATTGACGGCGACGAATAGGAGTTACCCGGATATTTCCTTTGTGGAAACCGACACGGAAGCAATCGTGAACGCGTTGATTCAGTCATACGAGAAGTTCACCGGGCGCACGCTGTACCCGGCGGACCCGGCGCGGCTTTTCATTTTGTGGGTGGCGGACATCATCGTTCAAGAGCGGGTGAACATCGACTTTTCGGCAAAACAGAACGTGCCGCGATACGCGGAGGGGGAATATCTGGATTCCCTCGCGGAACTGTTCAAGGACACGTACCGATTGGAGCCGGAAAAGGCGAAAACAACCTTGCGCTATACGCTGTCCATCAAACTTGACACCGCGACCGTCATCCCGGCAGGGACCCGTGCAACACCGGACGGCGACGTTGTGTTTGCCACGCTTCAAGACCTGACCATTCCGGCGGGCCAGTTGTCCGGCGACGTGGCGGCGGAATGCACGCAGGCGGGAGAAATCGGGAACGGCTTTGTTCCGGGGCAAATCAAACAGGCGGTTGACGTGTTCCCCTACTTTCAAAGCGTGTCGAACACAACGGAAAGCGCGGGCGGCGCAGATGAAGAGAGCGACGCGGCATTTTATGAACGGCTACGGGAGAGCGTGGAAACATACTCCACAGCGGGGCCGATGGGCGGATATGAGTATTTCGCAAAATCCGCGTCGGCCCTGATCGCGGACGTAAAAGCCACGTCGCCGGAGCCGGGAGAAGTGGACGTGCGGGTTCTGCTGGCAGGCGGAGAACTGCCAGAGGAAGAAATCTTGAAAGAGGTTTCGGAAATCCTGAACGCGGACACGGTGCGCCCGCTGACTGACCATGTGACCGTCAAGGCCCCGGAAACCGTGGCATACAACATCGACGTGACCTACTACACACAGGAGGGCGGCGCAATCAGCGACGACGTGATTTCGGAGAACGTAAACGCGGCGGTGGGCGCGTTCAAGAAATGGCAGGCGGAGAAGATGGGGCGGGACGTGAACCCGTCCTATTTGATTCAACTGCTTATGCAAGCCGGGGTAAAGCGGGTGGAGGTCCGCGCCCCGGCTTTTGCGACGGTGAAAGACAATCAGGTTGCGAAAATCGGAACGACCACCGTTACGAACGGGGGTGCGGAAAGTGAATGACAACGAACTGCATTCGGCAGATTATACACGGTCCCTCCCCCCTCCCCTGAAAAACGACCCGACCATGACGGCCCTTGCGCGGGTCATTGCGGAGCAGTTGCAAGGGACCGTCCGGCAGATCGGGAAGAACATCATATACGCCCGGATTGACGAACTGGACGAACAGACGCTTGACGTGCTGGCCTATGACCTGCATGTGGATTGGTACGACTATTCCTATCCGATCGAAGTCAAGCGGCAGACCATCCGGGACAGCGTGCGCGTTCACCGGAGGTTGGGGACGAAATACGCCGTCGAAACCGCGCTGGGGGCGGTATTCCCCGGAACGCGGGTGCAAGAGTGGTTCGAGTACGGCGGAGAACCGTACATGTTCAAAGTCATCATCGGCGCGACGGAATCGGGGGTATCGGCGGACCGGCAAGCGGCGGTTTTGGAGCGGGTGCGCTTTTATAAAAACCTCCGGTCCCATTTGGAAGCAATCAGTTATCAGATTGAGAAAAAAGCGGCAGTATTCACGGCGGCGGTCCATTCCGTCGGCGTGCGGCTGGAAGTTTACCCCTATCTTGCGGAGGACATCGAGGAAACGGCGCGCATCAAGGCCGGGGCGGGCCACACCGTCGGCGTGCGCGTGGACATTTACCCGCATGTTTACCGGAAGATGGGGGCAGATTGGCGCGCGTTATGCGCCGCCTATATTCAGCAAACCGGGAAACTTGAAATCTTCCCGCAGAACAGAACGGAGGCGTAACAATGGCAGAAATCGAAAACAAATACGGAAGTATTGTGACCGACGTAGGCGTTCAGCTTATCACGGAAGCAGTCATGGAGGGGCAGAAAGTCAATATTACAACCCTCGCCGTGGGCGACGGCGGCGGAAGCTACTACAAGCCGAATTCCACCATGACCGCCCTAAAGGGCGAGAAATGGCGCGGAAAGGTAAACCGCGTGGAGGTCAACGAGAAATCCCCGAACATGATTGACGTGGTGGCGGTGGTCCCCTCCGACGTGGGCGGCTGGACTATCCGGGAAATGGGCGTGTTCGACGACGCGGAAGAGCCGAACATGATCGCCGTTTGCAATACGCCGGACACGGAAAAGGTCATTATCACCAGCGGAGCCGCCGGGGAAATTGAACTGACTATGCACATCGAAATTTCCAACACGGGCGCGATCTCTTTCGTCATTGACCCGAACGTGGTAACGGCCACGAAAAAGGACCTTGCAGACCACAACACGTCGCAGACGGCGCACGCCGCGGAGTTTGAGAAAAAGGCAGATGTTACCGCCCTGAACGACCACGCGAACAACAGCGACATTCACGTGAACCCCACGACGATGGGGAACTATGACACGGCCATTGCCGGACTGATCGACCACACGGAGGACACAGAAGTTCACGTTCAGCCGGGCGAGCGGGCCGCGTGGGACGCAGGCGCGGAGGCCGCAGAGCAGGCGGAGGCGGACGCGGCGGAAGCCCTGTCCGCTATTGCGGGGCTGGAAAGCCGCGTTTCCCGCGTGGAAGATGGACTGTTCAACAACATCACCGGAAACCCGTTTCTTGTGCAATTTGATTCCCTCGACGGGGTGGTTATGACAAAAGGCATTTGGAACGCGGCCAGAAACAGAATCGAATGTTGAGGGAATACGCCTGCACGCGGCGGGAACTGTCCTGCATCATTGGGAATCTGTTTACGGAGCTGGACCCGCCTTGCGCCGCGTGCGATTCCGACGCTGACGAACTGACGATCAGCGGGCGAACCTATACCGGGGCACAGGCGGTTCTAACTGTCACGGAATGGGGATTCCGGTTCGACGGGGACCCGTCGGAGATTGAAGAAATCCGGGGAAAGAGGTGCTTGCGGCGTGGCGGATGAAAAGGAATTTATCATCATCACGAAAGCGAAAGATTTAGCCTTTCACACCTACGACATGACCACCGCCCGCCGCTTTCCAAAGCGGCACGGGAAACTTGCCGTAGACCTGATGGAATTTGCGCGGGAAATCGTGATTCATATTCAGGACGCGAACGAACTTGACGTTCAGGACGCGGGAGAGTTCCGGGAACGGCGGTACGAACAGAAACAGGCCCTTTCACGTTGTAAAGACATGCTGTTTTTGATCGAACTGGCCGAACGAAAGAACCTGATTTCAACGGCGCAATGCGCGGCGTGGACAAAGTACGCCGTGGAAGTAAAACGGATGACGGCCAGTTGGAGAAAAAAGGACCTCGAACGGTTCACGGAATCCAGACAACGGGGAAGCGCGCCGCGGCGGTGATCGCCGGGGCGTTTTTCTTGGGGTGCGGCTTGTAGCGTCGAATTCGTACAACGTCCGCAACGTCAATTCCTCCGGCGCGATGAACTGGAACAACGCGTACAACGGCAACAGGGGCGTTCGCCCGCTTTGGTGGAATACCGCGAATGAGTAAGCCAACGGCTGAAAAACAGAGGACCACTATCAAAGGAAGCCGCATCCCTCCGCCGCGGTGACAGCGCGACGGTAAACACAAGATTGGTGAAGCAAGGCCCACGGGAACCAGCTTCCGCCCCGGCGCGGGCGCGCGGCGGGGTCCGATGATGAAGCATTGCGACGGCGGGCGCAGGCCGCTTACCGTCCCCGCAAGGCGGATTCTATACACGGCAAGGAGTTATTTTTTATTATTATGCAACAAACAGAATTCGAGCGGGTCCACGATTTCGGGAACCTGTACGCAGGGTTTCTAAAAGCCCGCCGGGGCAAACGGGGAAAAGAAAGCGTTGCGAAGTTTGAAGCAAACCTGCTGGAAGCCCTTTGCCTGCTTTCGGAAATGCTGAAGAACAAAACCTATCGCCCGTCGGAATATTTCGTATTTCGGGTTTACGAACCGAAAGAACGCATTGTTATGACCAACGCGTTCAAAGACAAGGTGGTTCAGCATTCCTTATGTGACAATGTGTTAGAACCAGCGTTTTCCCGTACCTTTATCCGCGACAACTACGCGTCGCAGGCCGGGCGCGGGACGCATGACGGGCTGTATCGACTGGAAGTGTTTATGCGGTCCTATTATTTCGAGCGGAAAGCGCGGGAAGAACAACGGTGCCGGGAGGAGGGGTTGCCGCGGCCCGACCCGCGCGCCGCCCATTATGCGGACGGCTGGGTTCTGAAATGCGACATATCAAAATATTTCTACTCAATTCCGCATGAACCATTGAAAGCAATGGTGCGCCGCTTCATCCGGGACCCGGACGTTCTATGGCTTGTCGACATGATCATTGACAGCACGGACGACCCCGGAATTCCGATCGGCAACCAGACTTCACAATGGTTCGCGGTCATGTACCTTTCGGGGCTTGACCACTTCATAAAAGAGAAATTGGGAATCCGCTATTATGGGCGGTATATGGACGACTTTTACTTGATTCACGAGGACAAGGCGTATTTGCAGTATTGCCGCCGGGAGATTGAAAAGTACGTGGCCGGGCTGGGACTGAAACTGAACAACAAGACAAATATTTTCCCGTTGCGGAACGGAATTGATTTCCTTGGATTCCGAACCTATATGACTGACACGGGGAAGATCGTGCGAAAGGTAAGGAGGAACAGCAAATGTAACGAGCAACGGAAATTGAAGAAACAGCGGGGCTTGCTGAACAAGGGGAAAATTACCCTTGCGGCAATCGAACAGTCATACGGAAGTTGGCGGAGCCATGCGGCAAAGGGCAACTGTCACCACCTTATCCGGGAAACGGACCGCCTGTTCAAAAAATTATTCAAGGAGAGTGTTAAACAATGGCAAAAAGTTTAAGTTCCCTTGTCGTTGGCGCGCTGGTCAAGGACACGGGGACGCTTTACAACGGGAAACCGATTATTTGGAAAATCGCGGACAAGAACCACGCCGGGTTTCCGGCGAATTCCGTCACGCTGATCACGGAGCGCATTATCTCGCTGAAATGCTTTGACGCTATGGAGCCGAGCAACAACGACGGAAACCGCCGTTCCTACGGAAACAACCGCTGGATTTGGTCAAATATCCGTCGATGGCTGAACAGTCAAGCGGGGGCGGGCGCGTGGTACGCGGCCCAGCACGGGCAGGACGCGCCGCCGAACAACTCGAATGTGTGGAACAACTACAACGAGTACGAGGCAGAAGCGGGCTTTCTGGCGGGATTCTCCGCGAATTTCATTGCCGCCCTGCTGACCACGAACCGGACCGTCGGAAAAGCGCAGGTGGACGGCGGCGGAACAGAAACATGCACCGACAAGATTTTCTTTGCCACGTCAACGGAAGTTGGATTGTCGGGCGACGTGGTGGCCGGAAGCAAACTTGCGCTATTCACGGATGACAATTCCCGCAAGGCGAAGCCAACGGCGGAATGCGTATCAAAAAGCGAATACCAGACAAGCGGTTTTAACGTCAATGACCCGTGGTACTGGTGGCTTGCGGACGCTTATGCGTCGTATTCGTACCGCGTCCGCTACGTCATTTCCTCCGGCGCGGTGGGCTGGGACAGCGCGTACACCGGCGACTGGGGCGTTCGCCCGCTTTGTAATCTAAAATCTGAAATCTTGGTATCTGACAGCCCGGATTCGGACGGCGCATACACGATTATTTGGAACCGCGCCCCGTCGGTCCCGGATTCCATCGACGTTCCGAGCGACGTTCGGGGCGGCGAAAAACTGACCGTGACGTGGGGGACCTCCACCGACCCGGACAACAACCTTTCGGGGTACATCCTCGAACGGCAGTACAACGGCGGCGGCTGGGCGCAGGTCTACAAGGGAATCAACCGGACGTACACCGACCAGATCACAAAGGGCTGGGAGAATGTGGCGTACCGGGTCAAGGCATACGACAGCGCGGGCGCAGAATCGGCGTACAAAACCAGCGCGACACGGACAGTCATCAACAACACGCCGCCCACGATCAGCGGGACAGATACGGACCTTGGGGCAAAGACCGGAGCGTTCGACCAGAAATACACCGTCACCGACCCGGACAGCGGCCAGACGATCACCGTCGTTGAGAAGATCGACGGAACGCAAAAGAGGTCCTACGCCGCGACCAGCGGGCAGGAATACACGTTCAGCGTCACCGCGGATGAATGGCGGAAGCTGTTGAACGGGTCCCACACGCTGACGGTGACGGCGACGGACAATTACGGCGGAGCCGCGACGCGGACTTACACATTCAGCAAGAACGAAACTGAAATCGAACTGACCCTTGCAACGCCTCTTGAAGCCGACGACATGGTGACAAAGGCGATTATGTCCATCACCCGGCAGATTCCGGCGGGTGCAGAATTCACCGTGGAGGCGTGCAACAACGGCCACGACGATTCCCCCGCGTGGGAGGACGTGACGCAGGCCGTCACCAGCGGGAGCAAGTTTTTCCTTTCCAACGACAGCAAGACGGCGGAGGAATGGGGATTCAATTTCCGAATCAAGGTGAAGCGGAACAGCGCAAGCGGGGATTGCTTCATTTCTTCCGTGGGAGGTAATTTTGAATGAGCGTACAGCACAAGGCGACCAGCATCAAGAACAAGCCGAAATCGGTTGAAGAACTGACCCGCGAAAACGAGCAGTTGCGGGAGAAAAACGAGAGCCTTTCGGGGCAGGTCACAGACCTGCAACTTGCCCTTTGCGACGTTTACGAAATGATCGAAGCGACCGTGTACGGCGCAGAGTAAAGGAGGGGTGAACATGGAACGGGTCTATGCCGATCTGATTCAAAAGGGGCTGAAAACGATTGATGATGTCCCGGAGCGGTTGCGCGACAAGGTGCGCGAACTGCTGAAAACGGCTGAAAGCGGGGGCGGCAATGAGTAACGCGCTGTTCCTGCTTTTTGCATACATCTTTTGCCGAAAGGAGGTGGAAACGATGGCTGTTGTTTATGCAACCCTGATCGTCAAGGGCAAAAAGACCTTGGAGCAGGTCCCCGCGCGGCTGAAAGCTGAGGTGGAAGATCTGCTGACCGCCCTTGAAATCACCCTTTAAGGGAGGCGGAAAGGCCCCCGGCGCGCAATCCGCGCCGGGGGCGATCTTCTACACGGAGGGAAACAGACGTGACATTGAACGACTTATTTTCCGGGGGTGGTGCCGTCGGCGTTCTGCTTGTCGCTTTGACCCTGATCGAGATTGCCCCCATTAAGATCAACCCGTGGTCAAAAATCGGAAAGGCAATCGGGAAGTGCGTCAACGGCGACGTGATCGAAAAGCTGGACGAAACCAGAAAAACCCTTGATGACCATATCAGGACAGACGACGCGCGAAACGCAGATATGCACCGGGCCGCAATCCTGCGGTTCAACAACGAACTGTTGCGGGATATTCCGCACACGCGGGAAGAGTTCATCGAAGCATTGAGCGAGATTGACAGTTACGAACGATACTGCGAGGAACACCCGGACTACAAGAACAACCGGGCGACGCACGCCGTCGCAAACATCAAACGCGTGTATGATGACAGGTTGGTCAAACACGACTTTTTGTGAAAGGCGGCGCGGAATATGCAATACCTGATCAGCATTGCCGCGGGGCTGGCGGGCGGGATTGCCGCCGTTCTGCTGTTCGGCAGACGGCGGAGCCGCCGCCGGACAGACAGCAAGAACGACCGCCGGAAGATCGAGTTTTCAAAGCTGGTTCTTTCGGCGGTCCTTTTGACCTATTTTGCGGGGTTTGTCATCGGCGCGCGGGCCGTGGCCTTTGACCCGTCGCAACTTGGCGTTTTCCTCGCCTATGTGGGAACCCCGGCGGCAACGGCAATCGGCTTTTACAGTTGGAAAGCAAAGGCGGAAAACGTGGTGAAGATCAAGCAGGCAAACCAGACGGCGACGGAGGGAATGCCCGTAGACCTGAACAACATTCAGCCATAGCGGAGGAACACAAATGACACAGGAACAGAAAGCATTTATTGAGCGGGTGGGCGCGCTGGCCGCGGCGGATATGAAGAAAAGCGGCGTGCTTGCCTCGCTGACAATCGCGCAGGCGATTTTGGAAAGCGGATGGGGAAAATCCGGCCTGACCGTCAAGGCAAACGCCCTGTTCGGCATCAAGGCGGGGACAAGCTGGAAAGGCCGGGTTTACAGCACGAAAACGCAAGAGTGTTACGACGGCGTGAACTTTACCACCGTGACGGCCCTTTTCCGGGCATACGACAGTTGGGAAGAGAGCGTGGAGGACCATTCGGCGTTGCTGACGGGCGCGGCCCGGTACAAAGCCGTTGTCGGGGAGCGGGACTATAAGACCGCTTGCCGGGCGATCAAGGCGGCGGGCTACGCCACGGACCCGAACTACCCGGACAAGCTGATTCAGATTATCGAATCATACGGCCTGACGGCCTACGACGGCGCAGGACAGGCCGGAGCGGGCGGCGGGTCAAATATCACGGCTGGGGCGGAACGCCCCACAGACGCGAAAGGAGAGGGCAAAATGAAAGCGTCTGAATTCATCAAGAAACTGCAAGACATCGTGGACCATTACAAGACACTGTACGTCATGGGCTGTTTCGGCGCGCCCCTGACCGGGGGCAACGTGTCCCGGTACTGCCAGAACCACAGCTACAACAAGCAGGCGGCGCGCACGGCCATGATCAAGGCCGCGGCGAATCAGAACCCGCCCGTTTTCGGCTTTGACTGCGTGTGCATGATCAAGGGCGTTTTGTGGGGCTGGAACGGCGACGCGTCCAAAACCTACGGCGGCGCGTCCTATGCCTCCGGCGGTGTGCCGGACATCGGAGCCGACACCATGATTACGAAGTGTTCCGGCGTTTCCACCGATTTCAGCAAGATTGTTCCGGGGGAAGCTGTCTGGCTTTCGGGTCATATCGGCGTTTACATCGGCGGCGGAAAGGTGATTGAGTGTTCCCCGGCGTTCAAGAACTGCGTGCAGGTGACGGCGTGCCTGAACATCGGCGCAATCTCCGGCATGAACGGGCGCAGGTGGACCAAACACGGCAAATTGCCGTATATTACCTATGACACCGCAGGCGCGGCCACAGGCGGCGCAGGAACGGCGCAGAAGCCCGGCGGGACCTCCGACACCTCCGGCGCGCTGGCGTTCGCCGTGGGCGACGTGGTGCAGTTTACGGGCAACACGCACTACACCAGCGCGGCGGCGGCAAGCGGGAAAGCCTGTAAGCCCGGCCCGGCAAAAGTCACCATGATTTCAAAGGGCGCGAAACACCCGTACCACCTTATCAAGCAGGCGGGCGGCGGGTCCACGGTTTACGGCTGGGTCAACGCGGCGGACGTTCAGAGCGAGACGGACGCGGCCATTGACAAGCTGGCCGGGCTGGGGGTCATCAACTCCCCGGACTACTGGAAAAACGCCGTCGCAGGCGGAAAGGTGGCCTATCTGGATATTCTGTTCACGCAGGCCGCGGCGAAGATTACAAAGGCCGGGCCGCGAACCGCGGACGTGAAATCGGGCGTTGGCGCGCTGGTGAAAGCCGGGGTCATCAACACCCCGGAATATTGGTTGCAGAACTACGGGAAATTGCAGAGCCTTGACCTGCTTCTTTGCGCGCTGGGCGGGGCTGTGTAAAAACGAAAGGAGAAACGAATTATGAACATCATTCAATTTCTGGCCGCGAATTGGGACAGTGTTCTTGTGGTCCTCGCGTTCCTTGTGCTGGTTGTCGTGCTTATCAAGCGCGGCGAAACAAAGGTTTTGAAGAAGATTCTTTTTAATCTTGTGACACAGGCAGAAAAGCAGTTCGGGAGTGGGACGGGCGAATTGAAGTTTGCCGCCGTCGCAGACTGGATTTATCAGAGAATTCCGGCGGTGCTGAAACTGCTGTTCACGGAAAAGGATATTGCGACTATGATTGAAGCCGTATTGGAAGAAGCGAAAAAGGCGTGGGGAACCAACGAGAATTTGAAAGAGTACGTGGAAACCCCGCCCGCCGAAACCATGCTGGCAATCGGAATTAAACAGGACGCGGAAGAGGAAGCAGACGCGCCCGCGGAAAGTGAATAGCTGTCCGATTCGGACAGAAACGAAGCCCGCCGGGGGTTATTCCCCGGCGGGCTTTTTTTGTTGGTGGTCATAGCGTTTCGGAAAGTTTAAGCGCCTTGTCTATATCTACATACCCCGCCGCGTTGCAAAGGGCTTCCGCGCTTGTGGGGGTAATCTTGATACCACGCAACCCGTCAATCGGGCGGGGCGCGATATAGGCTTTCAGGAACCGACACCACCGCCCGCCGTCCTTGTAAATCGCGTCGCGGTTCGGGTATGTGTTGCCGGAAAGAATGAAGCCGGAACCGTCGCGGTTGAACCCTTGATTCTCCCATATACTCAAAACGGATTCACGGGCCGCATCCAGCAACTTTTCTTCCGACGGCGGCGGATTCTCCACAAGGCGTTTCGCGTCTCGCGCGGCCTTTTGCGCGTCCAGCTTTGCGCGGTGTTCTGGGGTGTAGATTTTAACGATTTTCGGACGGGGACGAAGCCCGGACCCGCCGCATTCAAAACAAGTCTTGCCCGTACGCGCCCATTTTTCAAGGGAGCCGTACCCGGAACAATGCGGGCAATTATTATCGTGATAGATTTTTGTTCCGTTGCGGTCCGTCCTGACATATTCCAGTTCGTAAAACCCGTATGCGCCCATGATTCATTCCTCCTTTCTCTGTCTAAAATAGATTATTGCGGCGATAATCAGTTTCACAACGGCAACGACGATCAGGAAGATTCCGAGTTTTGCAAGCATGGTTGACAGTTCAGAAGAAAAAGTGTATTCTATGGGTGGGCGGTGAACCCGCCCATAGAATACGGGGTTTCGGCTTACGTGTGCTTATCAATCAGGAGTAACGCAAGCCCTACCAGAAAGTCCACGATTGCGGTTATTACGATGGTGCGAACATCGACCCGCGATTTCGTGGGCTTTTTCTTTTTCCTCTTCACCGCTTCACCCCCTTTCTGTTTATTATTATACTCACGTGAGTATGAAAAGTCAAGAGGAAAACGAAAAATTTTCAAAAAAGTTGCGCCGCCGTGGGAGGTTCGGCGGCGCGGGGTCAATCGGTATTTTCAATCAGGCGCATCACACGCAAGGCGAGATCACGGGCGGGCGCGCCCTCCACGCTATCAGCATAACGGACCAGCACACCCAGCAAGCGCGCCTTGTACGCGTCAACCTCCGTCGGTATCTTTACACCGTAGCGGGTTTCGTAGCAGTCGCGGCAGAGGTACGGCGCGTTTGCGGTGATCGCCCCGTTGCTTTCGTCGGTGTACTGATACGCGCGGCAACTGCAAAGGGGCTTTCCACAGGATTCACAACGCCCGGAGAACTTGCGGGAGCGGGTGCGGGCCGTCCGGGTTGTGCGGTGGGGCTTGCTGGACATCAAACCACCACACTTTCGCCCGCGACGGGAACGCAGAACGAAGCGATCTCCGCCGCCCTTGCAATATCCACGTTCATACGATCAAACATAACGGAAAGAGAGAATGCAGGGTACTTCCGGGAGTTCATGGGATAGGTGCTATAAAGCCCCACATAGTCCCCTTTGTTCGTGTTTTGGGGTGCGCCGCCGTGATCGTTGTTTATGGTTGCGGTAAACACGGCGTAATCGGCCAAAATGTCAATCAGTTGTGCGCGGGTGTAACCCTTATATAATTTCATCGAATCATCCTCCATTCGTCAAAGAGGGGGCGGCGGCTTGCGCCGCCCCTTGTTGGTTTACCCGGCCACGAACACGCCCAGCGGAGAGCCACCCGCAGACCGCCACCCGCGGCGGTGAATGTCGGAGAGGCGGACCCGTTCGGGACGGTCCGGGCGGCTGTCCCAGCGAATCAGGGCAAACACGCCGCCGCGGAAGAACCGCCCGTCGGGGACATCCTCAAAGCCGATTACCGTTCCGCCCTCCACGGGATAGCAGGCACCGCAGACGCATTCGACGCGCTGGCCGATCATTACAATTACCGTCCCGTTGTCGGCGGGCTGGGAAATGGTGATCACGTTGGAGGGGGCCGCGTCCTCCGCGGGAACGGAAACGGCGGATTCCTCCGCGGCTGGGGCCTCTTCCTCCGGCTGAACCTCACGTTCAGCGCGGAACGTGGGAGCCATAGAATAGCGGTCCGGCTGGATATATTCGCCGGAATCATCGAAGCGAATCTTGGAACGGCGGGATTCGCCCATATACTCATAAGAAACGGTTTTCGCGGTCCGCCCGGTGATCTTGATGGAGAAAATGCACTCACTGTCGCAAATGCTACGCGTGAAGTATTCCTTGCCGATTTCAAACTTTTTCATGTGATTACCTCCCATATATAAAAACCAGAAATTGAAGTGTTGTCGTTTACCGTGTCGGCCCCCTTTTCGTGTCGGCCCGTAAGGTTGGCCCCCGCCGTATTCTTTACGCCCCGGCGGGTGGGCGGCTTTCGCTTCCCTCTTTCTGTTTTTATTATACTCACGTGAGTATGAAAAAGCAAGATGGGAAGTTGCACAAAAATACTCACGTGAGATTGTATAGTTTTTCATACTTGCGTGAGTATTCGGAAAATGATATAATCAGCGGAGAAAGGAGGCGGAACACATGGAAAAGAAAAAGTATGCGTGCAACACGCGGGCGAAGAACAAGTGGAACGCCGAAAATTACGACCGCCTTTACCCCTATGTAAAGATCGGGAAAAAGGCGGTCTATCAAAAAGCGGTAGAAGCTGGCGGCTTTGAAAGCCTGAACGACCTGATCGAAACGGCGACGGACAGAATCGCGGCGGAGGTTTTGGGGCTGACCCCGGAGCAATACGCGGCGGAAGTGCAGGCGGCGGCAGAGAAAGCAAAAAAGAAAGGGGAAGCAACATGAGATACAGCGGAATAGAAATTAAAATTGCTAATGATATGCGCTGTTGCAATTCTTGCTATGCGAAAAACTACGACGAAGAGCAAAAAGGAGTAGGAAAACACGTCGGAAGAATCATAACGATTCAAGCTGGACAAACGGTGATTAGTTTGTGTGACGAATGCGCAAGAAAATTGATTGTATCATTGGGAGAACTGATGAACGAATAAGGGAAAAACGGCGAGCATGATTCAATGCCCGCCGTTTTTTTTCTTACCCGTTCAATGCCGCGTGCTGGTAAAAGTCGTCGCAGATCACGGGAATGTTGTTGTAATCGAAATTGTCGAAGTTGATCTTGCTGATGGTGTCTTTGTAGAATGTCGCTTTCATCACGGTTTCGGTGGACGTGTTTCCGTAAGCGTCCACGAGCGGGAAAGACCAGAAAAGCGTTACGCGCCCGATGTCGTCGCGGGATTGCAGGGATTCCAGAATGTCGGCGGCCTGCATCAGCATTCCTTTCCGAACCATATTCGAGGTTAGATTATCTTTCCCGGAAAGATAAATGTCCACAAAGGAGCCGTCCGAACTTTCCCCGACGCTGGCCGCGTCGTAAATACTGACATCTTCTTTTTCGGCATTGGCCGCGGTGATCGCGTCGTCAACTGCCTGTTCCAGCGTGGCCGGAGTTTCCAGCGCGGCGGGGTCATCCGTGGGCGCGGGTTCTACGGGAGCCGGGGCGGGGTTCGGGTAAAGTTCCTCCCCGTTGTATTCCACGCGGTCAACCACGCCGTCGGTGTAATAGACATCGTACACGTAAAGCCCGGCGGAAACTTGGCAATGTCCGTCGTCGCCCGCCTTTCTGGTGACATTTGTTACTTTTGCTTCCATGCCGCAGGACACAAGGACGATGAATACTTCATCGGCCTGTTCCGGTGTGATTGCCATACCAGAAGAAAGCGCGCTTTGCGAATCGGCGTAAAAGTCGTACTGTTCGGACAATTCGGCGTGCTTGGGCGTGTCGTAGTCTGCAAGGCACCCGGAGAGGGAGAGGGCAAGACAGGCCGCAAGAAAAAGAGAAAGCAATCTTTTCATGTGAAATCCTCCATTTCGCCGCCCGTTGTGTCGGGCGACCCGTATTTTTGCGGGTTTGAATCCATTGGAATTATTGGATTCTGACCTTTAACACAATTATCGGCGGTACGCGTGTTAAAGTCAAGAAAAATACGAAACTTTAACACATGTGGAGGAACAACCGATGAAGATATATGACTATAAAGGGCGCAAAAATCTTTGCGGAAACCGCGTAAAAGAAGCCCGCGCACGCCTAAAAATCACGCAAGAGGACCTTGCGGCCCGGTTGCAGGTGGAGGGAATCACAATGGAGCGGGACAGCGTAAGCCGAATTGAAATTGGAACGCGTTTTGTGACAGATTATGAACTTGTCGTTCTCGCAAGGGTCCTAAACGTGTCTTTAGAATGGCTGACGGAGCAGAACGAAAAATAAATACTTGCGTGAGTATGAAACAAATGCTATAATATGACCACAACGGCGGAGGAAACCCCGCAAGAACAAGGGAGAACGAAAGAAACCCGCCCGGATTGGGCGGGTTTCTTTGCTTTGTGGAGGTTGTGGCATGGGACACGTATTTAGCCATTTATCAAAAACAGACCGTTATAAAATTGAAGCCCTCTTGAATCAGGGGCATACAAAACGGGAAATTGCGGACGAATTGCACGTGCATATCAGCACGATTTACCGCGAAATCAAACGCGCTCGCTGGCAGTATTTGGACGGTGATACATGGATTACAGAAGATCGCTATAACCCGGACGGGGCGGAAAAGAGATACCGCGAAAACCTCGCCGCAAAAGGCGCACCGCTGAAAATCGGGCGCGACTTTGAGCTTGCGGAATACATAGAACGAAAGATTATCGTGGAAGATCGTTCGCCCGCCGCGGCCCTTGCCGAAATCAGGTTGGAGGGGCGGACGTTCAAAACCTCGATTTGCGTAAGCACGCTTTACAGTTACATTACAAAGGGCGTTTTCCTGTCCCTGACCAACAGCAATTTGCCGGAGAAATCGAAGCGAAAGCGAGAATACAAGAAAGTTAAAAAGACCGGAAAGCGTGCGTCGTATGGAAAAAATATCGAAAAACGCCCGGATGAAGTGGACCAGAGAAGCACTTTCGGGCATTGGGAGGGCGACACAGTTTACAGTAAAAAAGACGGGTCAAAAGCCCTGTTTGTGCTGACAGAGCGTTTGACCCGATGGGAAATCATTACAAGAATCAAAGACCGGACGGCGGCAAGTGTTGTAAAGGCAATGGACCGCATAGAACGGAAATTCGGTGCGGACCTTTTCGCAAAGGCATTCAAGACGATCACATTCGACAACGGCGGGGAGTTCTCCGACGTGAAGAGGTTGGAACGGTCCGTGGTGCGAAAGGGAAAGCGGAGGACAGCGGCTTACTACTGCCACCCGTATTCATCGTATGAACGCGGGTCAAATGAGTGCCAGAACAAAATGATTCGCCGGAAGTTTCCGAAAGGAACCGATTTCGGAAAAGTGTCCGTGGCGGAGATCGAAGCGGCGGAAGCATGGATGAACAATTATCCGCGTGAAATATTGGGATGGAAAACGGCTGAAATCTGTTTTCGGGAGTGTATTGCCGCCCTCGCCTGATGCCCTAAAAATAAATTTTTATATTTTTTTCGCATTTACTATTGACATTTCCGAATTAGGCTATAGAAAAAGTCCGTGAAATCATGTGATTTCACGGACTTTGGTGGACCTGATGGGATTCGAACCCACGACCTCTCGGATGCGAACCGAACGCGCTCCCAGCTGCGCTACAGGCCCTTTTCGAATTGGCACCCTGACATTATAGCATAAATTGAGCGGTTGTAAAGCCCCTTTTTGAAAAAAGTGAAAAGTGATATTGATAAATGGGGGAAAATGATGTATGATATCAAATACAGCCTTCCGAAGGGGGCGCATGAGCGCCCGGCCTGAGGCAAGGCCGCACTAGTCGGGGAGTTAGCGGTGCCCTGTACCTGCAACCCGCTACAGCAGGGATGAATCCCGGCCCCCGGAACCGCGCTGTGCCGTCTGACCCCGGTAAGCAGTGATGATGGATCGGTCCCGCGCAAGGTCGCCCCGTGAACCGTGTCAGGCGGGGAACCGAGCAGCACTAAGCGGAACGTGATCTGTGCCGTGGGGTGCCCGCTCCTGAGCCGGCTGCCGGGGTAACGGGCATAGCGAGGATTCCAAAGGCCGGTGTGCGGTCTTGCCACATGCCGGACGCGGCGAGAGGGGCGAAGCGACGCGGCTTTCCGCATCCTCCGCCCCTCTTTTTCTGTGCAAAAGCATACCGAAGACGCTCTGCAGGTCCTGAGGCGGGCAGCGTCCCGGCCTCCGGGCGCATGGGCCGGACGCTCAGACTCATGGCGCTTGCACAACATCACACAAGAGGTGACAGCCTTGTATCAAGCCCTATACCGCAAATGGCGGCCCCGGACCTTCGACGATGTGGTGGGCCAGTCCCACATTACCGATACCCTCAAGCGGCAGGTGGCTGCCGGAAGGCTGTCCCACGCCTATCTCTTCACCGGTACCCGGGGGACCGGGAAGACCACCTGTGCCAAGATCCTCTCCCGGGCGGTCAACTGCGAGCATCCGGTGGACGGCAACCCCTGCAATGCGTGCCCGGCCTGCCTGGGGATCGAGAGCGGCTCCATCCTGGACGTGCTGGAGCTGGACGCCGCGTCCAATAACGGCGTGGACCAGGTCCGTGCCTTACGGGACGAGGCGGTCTACACGCCTGCCGCCGTGAAGAAACGGGTTTACATCGTGGACGAGGTCCACATGCTCTCCACCGCCGCCTTTAACGCCCTGCTGAAGATTTTGGAGGAGCCTCCCGCTCATCTGATGTTTATCCTGGCCACCACTGAACTGCACAAGGTCCCGGCCACTATCAAATCCCGGTGCCAGCAATTCGCGTTCAAGCGCATCCTGCCCGGGGATATCGCGCTGCGCCTGTCTTATGTGGCGCAGCAGGAAGGACTGGCGCTGACCGAGGCGGGGGCGGCGCTGCTCGCCCGCCTGGCCGACGGCGGGATGCGGGACGCGCTGTCCCTGCTGGACCAGTGCGCCGGACCCGCCGGCAGCATCGGGGAGCAGGAGGTGCTGGACGCCCTGGGGCTGGCGGGCAACCTGGAGACCGCCCGGCTCATGGAGCAGATCGGGGCGGGGGAGACCGCCGCCGCGCTGGAGACGCTGTCCCGGCTGTACGGCGCGGGCAAGGAGGTGGGCAGCCTTCTGGGCGAGCTGTCCGCCCTGGCCCGGGATCTGCTGATCCGCAGGACCGCGCCTCAGGGAGGAGCGGCTCTGCTCACCGGCGGCTATGATGAAACGACCCTGCGGAAACTGTCCAATGCTTTCCAGACCCAGCGGCTGGCGCAGATGCTGGGCCTGCTCCAGGGCGCCATTGCGGACCTGTCCCGCAGCAGCAACCGGCGCACCGACGCGGAACTGTGTCTGATCCGGCTGTGCGACCCGACGCTGGACGAGAGCGCGGCCGGCCTGAACGCCCGGCTTTCCCGGGTGGAAGCCCTGCTGGCGGGCGGCATCCCCACCGCCTGCGCGGTGCCGGATCCCCCGCTGCCCCGCCGGGCGGCCCCCCAAACGGCCCCGGCGGCGGAGCCCGCTGCGGGCGGAGACCCGGCGGACCGTCCGCCCTGGGAGGAGGAGCGCGCGCCCCGGCCGGAAGCGCCGGGAGCGGCGGGACGGGAGCCGCAGGCCGCGCCCCAGACCGCGCGGTCCGTGCGTGCGCCCACAGCCGTGCCGGCCTCTTCCGCGCCGGTGTGCGGCGACCTCTGGCCCGGATTGGTGGCCGCGCTGCGGGGAAAGGTCCCCATGGGGGAGTATACCTTCCTGAACAACCCCTCCCTGGTACAGGGACGTCTGGACGGCAGCCAGCTTGTCCTTTGGGTAGAGTCGGATTTTGTCAAGAGCATGGTGGGCAAGCCCGCCATTTTGGAGACGGTGAGCAACGCCGCCTCGGCCATGACCGGCGGCGGGATACGCTGCATCGTCTCGGTAGGCAAGCCCCCCCAGGCCGCGCCGGAAGCGCCCGTGTCTCCTCCGGCGGAACACGACCGCCTGGACGACCTGCTGGCGTTTGGGGCGCAATTCGATAACATCATCATCAAAGAATAAAGGAGAATCGCTATGGCGAAGGGATTCAACAGCCGCGGTATGGGCGGCATGGGCGGCGGCATGAATATGAACATGATGAAGCAGGTCCAGAAGATGCAGCAGGACATGCTGAAGATGCAGCAGGAGTTGGAAGCCAAGACCTATACCGCCGCCGCAGGCGGCGGCGTGGTGTCCGCCACCGTTACCGGCAAGCGGGAGCTGACCGCCCTGACCATTGAGCCGGACGCGGTGGACCCGGAGGATGTGGAACTGCTCCAGGATATGATCATAGCGGCGGTGAACGAGGCGCTGCGGGCCGCGGAGAGCGATTCGGCCTCCTCCATGCAGGGGCTGACCGGAGGGCTGAACCTGCCGTTTTGAGTGTTTTGAGGAATCGCGCTTCCGGCGCCTTGCGGGGCTGGAAGACGCCGGGGTACAAGCGGCCTGCCCGCGCTGTGCGCTTCCAAGGCGGGTGGACGGGATGAAACGGACGCCGCCGGCCCAGATGTCGGAGACCGTTCGCCTGGGCGCCGTGTTGGCGGCCGCAGGCGGATTCCTGGATGCATACACCTATTTGACCCGAGGCGGCGTCTTTGCCAATGCACAGACGGGCAACATCGTTCTGCTGGGCGTCTATCTGGCCCAGGGCCAGTTCCGAACGGCGGGGCGCTACCTGATCCCTATTCTGGCGTTTGCCGCCGGAGTGATCGTGGCGGAGCTGATCAAGGCGCGCTTTCGGTATCATCCCGCCCTCCACTGGCGGCAGATCACCGTGGGGGCGGAGTTGGCGATCCTGGCGGCGGTGGCGTTTCTGCCGCAGCGCTGGAACGTTCCGGCCAATCTTGCCGTATCCTTTGTGTGCGCCATGCAGGTGGAGAGCTTTCGCAAGATCCGGGGCAATACCTATGCCACCACCATGTGTACCGGCAATCTGCGCAGCGCAACGGAGCTGTTGTTCCGCTGCTGCCGCAGCGGCGGGCGCTGTGAGCGGGAGCAGTGCCTGCAATATTACGGCATCATTCTCTTTTTTGCCTGCGGTGCGGCGCTGGGCGCGCTTTTCTGCCGGAGCTTGGGAGAGCGGGCCGTGCTGCTGGCCTGCCTGCTGCTGGCGGCGGCGTTTTTGCTGATGTTCCGGAACGGGGAGACGAGAGGGCGCGGCCGCGGGAAGGCATAACTTTGTTGGGATAGGAAGGTAGAGCACAGATGGAACAGGCAAAGGTGTACTTTTCGGACCTGCGGTGCCAGCCGGGGGTCAATCTGCTGCAAAAACTGGAACGGCTGATCCGCACGGCGGGAATCGGCGCGATTGATTTTGATCATAAGCTGACCGCCATCAAACTGCATTTCGGGGAGCCGGGCAACCTGGCCTTCCTGCGGCCCAACTACGCCAAAGTGGTGGCGGACGTGGTCAAGAGCCTGGGCGGGGTGCCCTTCCTGACCGACTGCAACACCCTCTATCCGGGGCGGCGGAAAAACGCGCTGGAGCATCTGGACGCGGCCTATGAAAACGGGTTTTCCCCGCTGACCACCGGCTGTCAGGTCGTCATCGGGGACGGCCTGCGGGGCAACGACGACGTGGAGGTGCCGGTGGAGGGGGCGGAGCATATCCAATGCGCCAAGATCGGCAAAGCCATCATGGAGGCCGACGTATTTCTTTCCCTCAGCCACTTCAAGGGCCACGAGCAGACCGGCTTCGGCGGGGCGATCAAAAACATCGGCATGGGCTGCGGGAGCCGCCGGGGCAAGATGGAACAGCATGCCGCGGGCAAGCCCACGGTGAGCCGGAGCCGGTGCGCAGGCTGCCGCAAGTGCGCCGTGCAATGCGCCCATGATGCGATTTCTTACGGCCAGGACCGGAAGGCCTGCATCGACCAGGGCAGATGCGTGGGCTGCGGACGCTGCATCGCCGTCTGCAACTTTGACGCCATCCGGCCGGATTACGATCTGGCCATGGAGGAGCTGAACTGCCGCATGGCGGAGTACGCCAAGGCGGTGGTGGAAGGGCGGCCCCATTTCCATATCAGCCTGGTGGTCGACGTGTCGCCCTACTGCGACTGCCACGGGGAGAACGACGTGCCCATCCTGCCCGATGTGGGCATGTTTGCCTCTTTCGACCCGGTGGCGCTGGATCAGGCCTGCGCCGACGCCTGCCTGCGGCAGAGGCCGATACCGGGGTCGCTGCTGGATGAGCGGATGCATGCGCCGGACTTCTGCGATCATCACGACCCGTTTATCAACACCACGCCCGTCACCGACTGGCGTGTCTGCCTGGAGCACTGCGAAAAGATCGGCGTGGGTACGCGCCGGTATGAACTGATCACCGTCCAATGAGAGGGAGCGCTTTTGATGGATCCAAAGCAGATTCTGCGGCACTGTGACCATACCCTGCTCCGGCCGACCGCCACCTGGCCGGAGATACGGCAGGTATGCGACGACGCGCTGGCGTTCGGCTGTGCCTCAGCCTGTATCCCGCCCGCTTATATCCGCCAGGCGGCCGGACACGTGGGCAACGAGCTGAAGCTGTGCACCGTGATCGGCTTTCCCAATGGCTCTTCCACCACTGCGGTAAAGGTCTTTGAGACGGAGGACGCCATTCGGGGCGGGGCGGATGAGATCGACATGGTGATCAACCTGGGATGGGTGAAGGAAGAACGCTGGGATGACGTGCTGGGGGAGCTGCGGGCGGTCAAGGCCTCCTGCCGGGGGCGCATCCTCAAGGTCATCGTGGAGGCCTGCCTGCTGGACCGGACGGAGAAGATCCGGCTGTGCCGGCTGATTACCGAGGCCGGGGCGGATTATATCAAGACCTCCACCGGCTTTTCCACCGGCGGCGCGACCCGGGAGGATGTGGCGCTGTTCCGGGCGTATATCGGCCCGGAGGTCAAGATCAAGGCCGCCGGCGGTATCCGTACGCTGGAGGACGCAGCAGACTTCCTGCTGCTGGGCGCCGACCGCCTGGGCACTTCCGCCATCGTAAGCCTGGTGAAGGCGGCGGAAGAGGGGAAGCAGACGACCGCAGACCTATAGCGCGCCGCCGTTTGCGCGGCGTCCACAAGAGAAAAAAGCTTCAGCCTCACGGCCAATGTCATTAAGCGAAGCTCCAAACATGTCTGTAAAATGCATTAAAAATCGGAGCTTTACAGCAAATCCTGTTTGATATGGACTGTTGTTACTGATTATGGTATAATGCTACTATAACTAGGCAAATCGTTGTAGGGAAAAATCAGAACTTTTTCTTGTTTTTTCGTCTACTATAGTAAAGAAATATTTTCTGGCAGAATATTTCACAAAATTTTCATTGTTTCTGCAACACAATGCCTGTTATATTCATTATACACTTAGAAAGAGAAAAAGAGTTATTATAGTATGAAACGAAACGTATTCATTACAATAATGTTTTTGCTTGTATCATTCGCATTTTCTGCTTGCGCACCTGTAGCCCCTAGTGACCAAGCACCTGAATTTTTTAATGACATTGGAAAAACACTTAGTGAATTGAAAAATGAGCATCCTGAAGGCGAATTTATTGTAAGTTTAGATGGATTCCCAGATAGCGCTTCTGCATGTTTTGGGGAACAGGGGGCGAAATATGTTTACTTCTTTTTTGGAGGACATGACGGTGATTTTAAAAAGGCCATGACCGAATGTGAAGAACAGATAAAATGCTCTGGTTTTATAACAACAGCAAACATACTTTTTACAGACATGGGAGATGACATGTCCTTTCAAGATTTCTTCTCCTTGATCGGTGTCGATGATTATGAGTACTTCGGAGAAGACACGATAACTGCAGAAGGTTGGTTAAGATTCACGTATAGTGGTATGGAAGTAATGGTAAATACAAACGAAGCTGTTGCTGGCGGCGGATGGGATGTCACAGGAGTGGAAAGAGTGAAGAGTAATGCTCCGGTGTCTATTGTAGACCCAGAAATATTAAATACCAATCAAGACTTAGCTGAGGCGGTTATGTTCGATTGAACTGTGTCATGAGAAACCTTGCCTTTAGCATATAGCCGACAAATTCCAATTTGGTAAGAGAGGTTGAATAGAGTTTTTACTCATCAACACACAGAGCGAACAGAGCCAATAATAAAGCGAAAAAGTACCCACCCCATTGAAATGAACCGAACCAGTAAAAACGGACAATAGACAAAACGCCCCCTAATGTAGGAAAATGAAAGTACTACATTAGGGGGTATTATTATGGCAAGGAAGTATCGCACACCCAGGAATTACTGCCTAAAATCAAAGAAATGCTTGAAGGCGGGGGTCAGGTAGAATAAGTTTCGCAAAAAGACAAAGAGACATGGTTTGCAGATGTCTGGTAGAATGAAGTTGCGACACCACCATTCGAAAGGAGACAGCAAACCATGTCCGAAAAGATTGTACAGCTA